>CANJYI010000061.1 GCA_947478975.1 Chthoniobacteraceae bacterium | reverse complement strand
GGCACGGTAAAGGGCGCCCGGTCTTTGCGGCGCGCAAGCTCCGCAGCCGCCGGGTTGCCGATGATGACTTCCTTCGCGGTGTCGATCTTCAAAGGGACGCCGAACACCGCCGTTTCAGGCAAGGCATCGTTCCGCTTCAAATGTTCGCCCAATCGTCCCAACGACTCGACGGCGTGCGCGTCGGCTTTCACCCGTTCCCGGATTGCATCCGGAGCGAGTGGAGTGCCCAGGCGGTGGGAAATCCCGGCCAGATGGCACAGCGCCGAGGACAATTCCCCCTCCCGCACATTGCAGTTGAGTTCGGCTGCCTTCCCGCTCCGTACGGCGCGGATGAAGTTTGCGTGGTGGGTGTCGACCTGCACCGCGGGAGCGGGGGTCGCAGGCTTCGGCTCGGGAGTCTCCCCTTGGAGCGTATGCTTTCCCCAACGCTTCACGATCCCACCCTTGGTGTCGAACGCGATCACCGCTGTATAACTGGGAATGAGCACGTGCCCCTTTTCGTACTGTAAGACCACCCCCACGCCCGACCCCAGGTAGTTGTCCATTTCCTTGGACCCCGTCTCGGTGGGAAGTCCACGAACCTCGAAATACAGAGGCGCCTTTTCATACTGGAAGCTCACCAACTGCGAGTTGGGGGTCTGGCCGTCGTCTTCGTATCCAAAACGGCCGCCTAGAAAGCTCATGGCACTGGGCGGAAGTCCGTTTTCGCCCATAAACCAGCGGGCAATGTCCACCTGATGCACCCCCTGGTTGCCAAAGTCGCCGTTCCCCGTCTCCCAGATCCAGTGCCAGTCGTAGTGAAGCCTGGCCCGCAGCAGGTCGCCCTTGGCGGAGGGGCCGCACCACAAATCGTAGTCCACAGTCGAAGGCACCGCATGCGCGCCGCTCACCTTCCCGATGCTGGGCCGGCGCTTGTAGCAGGTGCCGTGCGCCCAGAGCAGCTTGCCCATGTGCCCCTCTTGCAACCAAAGACGCGCCTCCTGAAGGCCGGCCGAGGAACGGCTCTGCGTGCCGGACTGGGCGATCCGCCCGGTTTTCGCGGCGGCCGCCACAAGCTGCTTGCCCTCCCAAAGCGTGTGGGTGACGGGCTTCTCGACGTAGACATCCTTGCCCGCCTGCATTGCCCAGATCGCCGCCAGCGTGTGCCAGTGGTTTGGCGTGGCGATCATGACCGCGTCCACCTCCTTGCTCTCCAAGAGCCGGCGCAAATCCGAATAGACCTGCACAGTCTGCCCCTTGTCCTCCATTTGCTTCCGGCCCTTGTCGAGCACGGCAGAATCCACGTCGCACAGGGCCGTGACCCGCACCCCGGGCACAGCAAGCAAACTGCTCAGATTCCCCATGCCGCGTCCGTTAAAGCCAATCCCGCCGATGCGCACCGCATCGTTGGACCCGGCGGCGGCCGCGTAGACACGGGCGGGAAGGCTCGCGGCGGCGGCAGTGGCGGCGAGGCTGTGGAGGAAATGTCGGCGGGAAAAAGCGGAGGTTTTGGGGGTGTTCATGGAGTGGGAACTCACGCTAGCGAAAGAGTTCTACTGAAAACACCCCAAAATTTGCCCCACGCAGCAAGCGCAAGCATGCGCTCCCCGGAACCGCCGTCCGTCCTCCGGCCGCCTTCGCTGTGGGAAAAAGCAATTGACTGGAAAGCACCCTCCTCCTATGTTTCCCGCCCCTCGAGCCCGGTCTGCCCACGAAGACTCTGGCAGGGAACAACCGCCTGCGTTGAACGTTTGGATGCGACTTTACTCTGGAACGGCCCTCTGGCCTTCGGAGTGATATGCCTCCCGACCTTGGGCGCGGGCTTTTTTATTTTTTATGGCCGAAGAACTTTCCTACGTACTTGTCACGCCCTACTCGATCCGCAAATCCCGGACCGGCGCCATCCTGTCCCGCTTGATTTCGCGCACCGCCCTGGACTTGGTGGCGGCCCGGATGTTCAGCCCGTCCAAAGAACTCGTGGAAGCCTACGCCGCAGGTCTCCTCAACGAGGGCTCTGCCACGCAGCGCGAAATCCAGGACCGCCTGCGCCACTATGTACTGGAAAACCTGGTCCCCAGCGCAGACCTGCATCCCCGTGTCCTCCTACTGGTATTCAAGGGCGAAGACGCCGTTGAAAAAATCCGCGCCGCAGTCGGCCACATCCTGCACGACGATCCCGCGGGCCAGACCATTCGGGACACCTTCGGCGACTACCTCACCGATGCGCAGGGGAACGTCACCTACTTTGAACCCGCCGCCTTTGCGCCGCAGGACGCAGCCAGTGCAAAGGCAGACCTGCTTCTCTGGGCCCGGCATTCCGACCAGGAAGGCGGCGTCCTCGACTCCTCCATCCAGTTTCCCGCCGGGGCGCAGGTCGAAAAGACGCTGGTGCTCATCAAGCCGGACAACTTCCGCGTTCCCAGCACCCGCCCGGGGGGGGTTATGGATGTGTTCGCCCGTTCGGGTCTGTACATCATCGGCTTCAAGGTCCACCGCATGAGCGTGGCTCAGGCGGAACAGTTTTACGGCCCGGTGCTGGAGGTTTTGCAGGACAAGCTGCGCGGCCGTTCCGGCGAACAGGCGGCCAAGCTGCTGCAGGCGGAGTTTGGCGTACCGATCACCGCAGAGGTGGAGGAAAAGCTCGGCGATCTTCTTGGGCCGATCAACGGCCGCGAAAACTGGGAACAGATCGTGAAGTTCATGGCCGGGCGCAAGCCCAGCGATTGCCCGCCGGAACTGCGCAACACCCCCGGAACGGAAAAGTGCATCGCGCTCGTCTATCAGGGCGTGGACGCCGTGCGCAAAACGCGCGAAGTCCTCGGACCAACAGACCCCGCGAAGGCGCCTCCCGGATCCATCCGCCGGGAGTTCGGCCAGACGATCATGGTCAACGCAGCCCATGCGTCCGACGCCCCTGAAAACGCCCAGCGCGAAATGGCCATCATCCAGATCGAAGAAAACAACTTTAAGTCCACGATCGAAGACTGGTTCTCCCGCTAGCCTGTCCCCCGCCCCTTCCTTTCACTCGGAGGGGCGGTTAAAACACCGGCTTTTGCTGGCGGTTCCCTCCCGCTCTACTACTGTTCTGCACTCCCACGCATTTTATCCCAGCCACCCCTGCTCCTTATAGCTATGGAACTCGCCCACCGCGCCACTATCCTCACCCCGTCCCTCACCCTCTCCATCGATTCGAAGGCGAAAGCGATGAAAGCCGAGGGCATCGACGTATGCAGCTTCGGCGCCGGTGAGCCCGACCACGACACGCCCGACCACATCAAGGCGGCGGCCATGGCCTCCCTCGACGGCGGTTTCACCAAATACACCCCTTCCAGCGGGATTCCCGAACTGCGCCAGGCCATCGCCGACAAGTTCAAACACGACAACGGCATCGACTACAAGCCGAGCCAGATCATCGTCTCCAACGGCGCCAAGCACTCCTGCTACAACGCCATTCTGGCTACCTGCCAGGCTGATGACGAGGTGATCATTCCGGCCCCCTTCTGGCTTTCCTATCCTGAAATGGTCCGCCTTGCCGGAGCGGAACCCGTCATCGTTCACACCAAGCAGGAAAACGACTGGAAGATGACCCCCGAAGAGTTCGAGAGCGCCATGACGCCCCGGACCAAGATGGTCATCCTCAACACCCCGGGCAACCCCACGGGCTCCGTCTACACGAAGGAAGAGCTCGAAGCCCTCGTTGAAATCGCCTCCACCGAGGACATCCTGATCCTCTCGGACGAAATCTACGAAAAGCTCACCTACGACGGCGCCAAGCACGTTTCCATCGCCTCCCTTTCCAAGACCGCCTACGACCTGACGATCACGGTCAACGGCTTCTCGAAGGCTTACGCCATGACCGGCTGGCGTCTTGGCTACCTTGGCGCACCCGAGGCCATCGCAAAGGCGATCGACGCCATCCAGAGCCATTCCACCTCGAACCCGTGCTCGTTCGCACAGCAGGGCGGCCTCGCCGCTCTCCGCGGCGATCAGAGCGCCGTTGAGGAAATGCGCGCCGAGTTCGATCTCCGCCGCCAGTACATCGTGCAGCGCTTGCGCGACATTCCAAAGGTGACAGTCGTCGAGCCGAAGGGCGCCTTCTACGTGCTCGCGAACATCTCCGCCCTCGGTTTGACCTCCAGCAACTTCGCCGAGCGCCTGCTTTCCAAGCACCACGTCGCCGTCGTGCCGGGTGTCGCCTTTGGTGACGACCGTACCGTGCGTCTCTCCTACGCGACCGGCCTCGACACCATCAAAAAGGGTTTGGATCGGATCGAGGAGTTCTGCAAGTCCCTCTAAAAGGCCTCGCAACCACTTAAGAAAGGGAGTCCACGCGTTGAGCGGGACTCCCTTTTTTTGTGATCTGCTCCCCGGATACAAAAGCTCCCCATGCCACCCGCAGTTCAGCGAGGGTGATTTCCACCCGGGTAAGGCTGCAAACCGCCGGCCCGGGAGCTGCAACCAAGCGCAAAACCAGATCGCTCGCTACCGGCTCATCTTAAAAGTCGGCCCCTCCAGAGTGAGGGCCGCCGCTGCTTCCGGCCGGGAAAGCACCGGTTGGATGCTGGTCAACGCCTTCTGGTAACCTTCAATCTTAAACAGGGGCCGCTGTTCTCCGGCGTACGTCACCCCCTCCTCCTCCACGCACAGGTCCGCCCCGAAGGCCCCGCCCCACCCTTCCCCCAGGACCACCTCAATCTCCGAACCATTCGCCCCGATGCTCACCCAGTCTCCGATCTTCCGGGCGTCGCTCCAAAGCGGGGCCAGCTTGCCCTTGGCTCGGAATCCTGTCGGGCCCTCCCCCTTGCTCCAGGCAATTCCCGAATAGCACCCGTCCAGCACCAGCTTGCCGTCGACGCGCACCAGGAGCACCTCGTTGCCTCCGCCCAAAAACCGATACCGTTTCTTCGGAGATTCCGCATAGATCTTGGCCTTGTACACCGCCACCCAGCTCTGTTTGTCGCCCGGCACCTGCGGCACGCCAAAGGCCTTGGGCGCGGTGTCCCCCGGAATGGAGGGGAACAAAATGACATTGGTCACCAGCTGCTGGCCAAAACGCAGATAAGCGGAAGCCTCCCCCTCGTTGAGTTTGCCGGTTTCTCCAAAAAGCCGTTCCACCCTGCGTAGGTAGTCGGAACGGTCGCTGGTTTCCGGGTAGGCCTCCCCCTTGGCATTGCTGCGCATATAGTAAAGGACTCCACGCAGGCCACTTACCTGGCCGCTGGGCGGCAGCTTAAAGCCGAAGGCCGTCACCCCCGCGGGCAGCGCGCTCATCGCCCCGGCCGGGGGCGCGCTCAGGGCCTGGCTCACCGGCTTAAACGCCGCCGGACTCCCCGCCAGCCCGCCCATCCTGTTGGGAATCGAGAGAGAAGCCGCGGGAGGCAGAGCCACCTCGGGGAGCGCCACCTTCACTTGCGCGGCGCTGGTAGTCACCCGTGTCGCCATCGGAGGCGGGCTCATCGTGGCGGTCCGCTTGGCGGTCTGCACCCGGTATTCCAGCTGGCGGGTCCCCTGAACTGCGGCGGGAGGGGCAGCGCTGAAATTCAACTTCCGCTTTGCTTGGACGGTCTCCACCACATAAATCGCCGCGCCCAGCAGCAACAGACCGTGCAGCACGAGACTTACCATCAAAAAAGTCCCTCCCTCCCGCAACCAGCGCCGAAGCACCCCCTCCGCCGGCGCCGCTCCAGACCGGGAGGCCGCGGCGTCCGTCTGCTCTTGCGGAGGCTCGGGTGGTGGTTCTTTTAAGTCGGCAGGGGAGGACACGCCCCAGCGTGCAGCAAAAAGAATGCGAGTCAGCGTTTAATTCCACCCCCTGCGCACAACGGGGAGCGGGATCCGGCTCATTGCACCCAACCGGCACGGTGGAGTGGACATCAGCACGGGCATCAGCAAGGCTTCTCGATCCTCGCCCGCCCAATGAAAGATTCTCTTAGTAAGGCACTGAACGCACCGGACTGCCGCTCATTTTTGGTTTTGCAGATCTTTCTTTCCCTCACAACCGGCATCTCGATCGTAGGGCTCGTCTTGGCCACTGTGGATTCTTTTGCGAAATACCACACAACCTTTGTCGCGATGGAGTGGGCGTCGGCAGGCGTCTTTCTGCTCGAGTACCTCGCCAGGATCTGGGTCGCCGAACAGAAGCTGAAATACGTGCTCAGCTTCTGGGGAATCATCGACCTTCTTTCCATTGTCCCGTCTTTTTTCGGGACCTGGGGCTCGAGGTTTCTGAGCTATTCCAAGGAACTCAGAATCATCCATTGCATCAGAATTGTCCGCCTCGCGAAACTATCGCGGATCTTCATCCAAACCCACCGGGGCACCTCGCACAGCGCAGAGAAGGAAACAATCATCCTCTACTTCATGTCGTTGGTGTTCTCCATCGTCTCGCTGGGTTCCCTCCTCTACGCAGTCGAGGGCCACCAGAAAGCCTTTGCCAACATCCCTCTGGCCATGTCCCAGTGCACCAGGATTTTGTTGGGCGGGCTCAGTTCGGCCGATCCGAGCACGATTCTCGGTGAGCTTTCCATCCTGTTCACCCGTTTTGTCGGGCTGGCCCTTTTTGGCCTGCTCATTTCCGTCACAGGCAAAACACTGGAACGCTTTCTCTTCGGCTCCCACCCCAAATAGCGCCCTGTGACCGTCCATCCCGGAGGGCGCTCTTGCAGGACCTCCGCGACTCAGCTCCGGGCTCCCAATTCCTCGAGGTTCGGGTAGTCCGTGTAGCCCTTCGCACCGCCGAAGTAAAAGGTGGCGTAGTCCGGCGCATTGAGCGCGGCACCGGTGCGGAAACGCTCCACCAGGTCCGGGTTCGCCAGAAACGGGACTCCGAAGGAAATCAGGTCCGCGGCGCCGCTTGAAATGGCCTCCCCGCCCGACTCGGCGTTGTAGCCCCCATTGAGGATGAACGGGCCCTCAAACTTCTGGCGCAACAGCGGCGCCACCGGCGGGAGGTTAGTCGCCAGCGGGTGGCCTGGGAGCGGCTCGGAGACATGAAGATATGCGAGCCCGAAAGCATTCAACTGCCCGGCGGCATAGCCGAAAACCTCCTCCGGCGCCGTGTCCTGCATGTCGTTAAAGGCCCCGGTGGGGGAAAGCCTGACCCCGACCCTGCCCGGACTCCACGCGTTGGTCACGGCACGCGTGACCTCCACCAGGAACCTTGCGCGGTTTTCCACCGTGCCCCCGTACTGGTCGGTCCGGTGGTTGCTGCAATCGCGCAGAAACTGGTCGATGAGGTAACCGTTTGCCGCGTGGATTTCCACGCCGTCAAAACCAGCCTCCCGGGCGAGCCGCGTGGCCCGGGCATAGTCCTCGACCAGGCCGGCAATCTCATCGGTCTCAAGAGCGCGGGGAACGGGATAGGGCTTCTGCCCCTCGTAGGTGTGGGTTTCGCCGCGAATTGCGATGGCTGAAGGCGCCACGGGAAGCGCCCCAGCCGGCTGGAAATCGGTGTGCGATGCACGCCCCATATGCCACAGCTGAAGAAAGATGCGGCCCCCCTCTGCGTGGACGGCCTTGGTGACCTTCAGCCAACCCTGCACCTGGGCGGCATTATAAATGCCGGGCGAATCCACCCATCCGGCAGCCTGCTCGGAGATGATCGTCGCCTCGTTGATGATCAGCCCCGCGCTCGCGCGCTGCCTGTAGTATTCGACCATCACCTCATTGGGAACCCGCTCGCGGGATGCTCTTCCTCGGGTCAGGGGAGCCATCACGAGGCGGTTGGGCAGGGCGATCTCACCAAGTTGAAAGGGCGTATAAAGTGGGTTCATCAAAACAAAACGGATTCAAGTGGCCCAATTGGGGGCCACCGCGCGGCAATGCGCGAGCCCATTCGCTACACTCCCCACCTTTTGCCCGTCCCCGGAACACCTTTCCCAGGGACATTCCGCCCCAACAGCCTCGCACAGCCCAGCCGCCGCCTTCCCTCAACCGCTACTTCAGGGCAGCAATCTCCCAGCCAGAGCGGTACTTGCGGCGCACCTTCGCGGTGGCTTCCGGCACGTTCCGGAACTGGAGCGCCGCCGAGTCCCACTCCAAGGTGGTCTGCGGAAAGAATGTCGCCACCCCGCCAAGCAACACCGTTTCGGTGAGTGGCCCGGAGTACTCAAACGCCGCCGTGGGCGCCGCGCCCCCGAGGATCGCATCCGCAAACTGCTTGTAATGATTGCCGGCCTCCAGCCGTTCAATCTGGAAATCCTTGAACTGGGCGACGGGGAAAAGTTTTGGCCAGTCCACGTGCGGGACGAGAACACATCCCTTGGTGCCGATGAAAATCGACCCCTGTCCGGGAATCGGCTGGCCTTCGAGCAAGGCCTGCACTTCGGCAGGCGGCTTGGCATCCCCATCGTACCAGGTAACCGAAACCCTCTGGCCCTCCGTAAAGGCGGTGCCTGCAAAGACGTACTTGATCACCGCGTCAGTCGCCCAGCTCCACTCGTTGGGCGCGGGCCCTTCGCTGCGCACCGTGAGCGGCGCGCCCAGACCAAGAGCGTTCACCACCGGATCATAGATGTGGCAGCCCATGTCGCCAAAGGTGCCGGTTCCAAAATCCAAACGCTTCCGCCACGCACCCGGATGATAGGCCCCTTTGACAAACGGCCTCTCGCCGGCCACCCCCAGCCAAACATCCCAATCCAGCCCCGGTGGAACCTCATCCACCTGGGTTGGGGCGGGAGCGCTGTCGCCCCACTTCTTGTTGCTCCAAGTGTGCACCTCGCGAATCCGGCCCACCACTCCGCTGCGCACCAGCTGCACCGCCGTGCGGTACTGCCCTCCCGAATGCACCTGGATCCCCATCTGCGTGTGCAGCTTCCGCTCACGCGCCATGGCTGTCATGAGGCGCGCCTCGGCCAGATCGTGGGCGAGAGGCTTTTGCACGTAGGCGTGCAGCCCGCGCTCCATCGCGGCAATCCCGATGGGTCCGTGCATGTGGTCGGGCGTCCCGATGGTCACCGCGTCCAGATTCTTGGCCTCCGCATCCAGCAGCTTGCGCCAGTCCTGGTAGATCCGCACGCTGTTGTCCGGAAAGCGCTCCTTGATCTTTGCGACCCGCTCCAAATCCACCTCAGCCACGGCCACCAGCTGGATGTCGGGGTTGGCCAGGTGCGCATTCAAATCAGACCCCGCCATGCCGGAGGCTCCAAAGGAGGCCAGCCGCACCTTTGAAGAGGGCGGGGCGGAAATCAAATTCCGTACAAAGGAGGGAGCCACCAAACCGGCGGCGCCCAGTTGCTGCAAAAAGGACCGGCGTGAGGAGAGGTATTTCATTTTGGGGTAGATCTGAAACTCCAGAATTCTGGGGCGGATGTTTTGGAAACGGGGCGGCGCAAAACCGCCTACGGCTTGAGCTTGAGGGCGCGCACCGCCCGGAAGCCGACGGCGTCACCATGCCCGGCGAACCCGAAGAACCCCTCGGTGTTGTCCTTGCCGGCGTGAGGCTTGCCTCCCATGAAATCGGTGACCTGCGCCACGTCCACATCGGTGATCACCGTGCCATTGAGCTCCACGCGGATCCGCGAGCCCTGCACCGTGATCTCCTCAAAGTTCCACTCGCCCACCGGACGCTGGTAGCCCCGGTGCGCCGCGGCAATCCCGTAAACCGAGCCGTTATACTGCCGCGGATCCAGCTTCGCGTACTTCTCGGCGGAGTCGTCGAGCACCTGCAGTTCGCACATCCCGACGTAGGCGGTGTCGCCCTTGCCCGGATACCGGATGGCGAACCCGTTGTTCCCGCCCGGCGGGATTTGAATCTCGGCGCGTGCGACAAAATCCGAAAACGACTCGATGGTGTGGAGGGTTCCTCCCTTGCCCTTCTGGCAGAAGATCGCGCCGTCGCGCACTTCGTACTGGTCCACAGGCCCCTGCCAACCGGCCAGATCGCTCCCGTTAAAGAGCGGCTTCCAGCCGGGCCCCTCGCCGTGCGAGGCCAGGATCTTATTGGCCTCGGCGCCAGCGATCTCGCGGATGAACAGGTTGCGCCACCGGATCTCGCCGCCGTGCGTCTGCAACTGGATGGGGCCCTCGCGCGGAATTGGCCGCGGGTTTGCCTTGATCGCGGGGTCTTTGGACCCGCGGTCGTAGTAATTCTCCAGCAATGCGTGGTCCACCGTCATTTGGCCGTTGAGCCACACCGAAACACGCGCCCCGACCATGACCACACGCACCTGGTTCCACTCGCCCAAAGGCTTGTCCGCCTTCACGAGAGGATCCTTCCCCGGTGCACCCGCCGGATGGTTCCAGAGCGCCCCCGACCCCTTTTCGCGCCCGAGCTTTCCGCCATCCGGGTCGGTGGAATCCCAAATCTGCACCTGGGGCACTCCCCGCAGGTAGATCCCGGAGTCCGCCTTCGGCACGGTTTTGTACTCGAGCAGCAGCTCAAAATCCCCGTAGTCCTTCCGCGT
>CANJYI010000060.1 GCA_947478975.1 Chthoniobacteraceae bacterium | reverse complement strand
CTCCTCCAGCCACGCCAGATCCGCCTTCCCCTGGGCCACCCGCACCATCGACCCCGCCAGCATCCGCACCATCCGGTACAGAAACCCGTTGCCCGCAAACCGGAGCGTCAGCAGCGGGCCCGCAGTCTTGACGGTGAGCGCGTAAATGGTCCGCTCCGTGCTTTTTTCGGGCCTGCCCCGGTTTGCGGCAAACCCGGCAAAATCGTGGCTTCCCTGCAGCAGCAGCGCACACTGCCGGAGCACCCCGCGGTCCACCGGCGTCGGCAGGTGCCACACCCGCCCTGCCTCCAGCGGATGCAAAGGCCGCGCGTTCCACATCCTGTAGACGTACTCCTTGCCCACCGCGCTGAACCGGGCGTGAAAACCGCGCGCCGCCCGGCGTACCTCCAGCACCCGCACCCCGGCCGGAAGCTGCGCATTGACGGCCCCCGCCCACGCCTCCACCGAAAGCCGCCCCTCAGGCACGTCCACATGCGCCACCTGCCCCAGGGCATGCACCCCGGAATCCGTGCGCCCCGACCCGTGCACCACCCGGCGCTCCCCCACCAGGCCGGCCACCGCCCGTTCCAGAAAATCCTGCACCGCATTTCCGGAAGCCTGGCTCTGCCAGCCGTCAAACCCGCTGCCCTCGTAGGCGACCAGCAGCCGCAGCCGGATCGAGCCGGGGGCGGGTTCTTCGTTGGAACGCCCCTGTGTCACTGCGCCAGAAAGGCTTGGGAATCCAGCCACCCCTGCAGGATCAGCTGAGCCGCGACCTGGTCAATCACTGCGCGGCTCTGCTTGGTGTTGCGGCCCGCTTCATGGAGGGCGCGCTGGGCGGCCACCGTTGTCAGCCGTTCGTCCCAAAGCACGATTTTCACGTCCGGCACCAAGGCGCGCACTGCCTCGGCAAAGGCTTCCGCCTTCACGGCCGCCGGCCCTTTGGTGTTGTTCATGTTCTTGGGAAGCCCCACGACCACCGTGTCCACCGTCTTCTCCCGGACCACCGAAGCGATCCGCTCCAGGGCCCCCCGGCCGGCGGGCACGCTCTCAAAAGGGTGCGCGAGCATCCGGAGTTCATCCGAGAGGGCAAGCCCGATCCGGGCGTCTCCTGTGTCAATTCCGAGGGCGCGTTTCATCCTGCAGGCATGGGGCAGGAGCGTGCGGCGGTCAAGGGCGGGACGCTCCATTTTCCATTCCCCTCAACAGCAACCCAAAGCTGGCGCACTAGGTGCTACCCATTGCGCCTCTATGCGTCCCTTTTCCGTTTTCTGGTGTGCCGCTTTCCTTGCCGCCGCACCGCTTCTCTATTCCGCCCCGGGCGACGCACCCGCCGCGGCCCTGCAGCTGCGCCCCAACGACCGCATCGTCATTCTCGGCAACGCCGCCGCGGACGCCCTCTTTCAGGACGGCTACCTCGAAACCCTGCTGCACGTCCGCTATCCCAACCACCAGCTCCTCGTGCGCAACCTCGCTTTTCCCGGCGATACCGCCCAAGGCCGCGGCGCCCCGACCGCCCGCGAACAGTGGCTCAAGGCAGCCAACCCGGACGTGCTGCTGGTTTTTTACGGCGGCGCTGAGGCCTTTGCAGCCAAGCCGGGCCTGGCCCCCTTTCGCACAGAACTGACGGCGCTGCTCAAAAAGGCCGCCGCCCTGGAGCGGACCGGCAAACCGCCGTTGCGCGTGGTGGTGTGCGGACCGATGGCCGTCGAACCCGCCAATGAAGCCCCCGAAGCGCTCGCCCTCAACGCCAGCCGCAAACTCTATTCCGAAACCGCCTCCGCCATCGCTGCGGAAGCCGGCGTGCCTTTCGTCGACCTGTTCGCCCTGACACAAGATCTTTTTGCCACGGCCCCCCAACGCTCCGCACTCCTGCCCTCCCGCTGGGGCGCCCCGACCAACGCCCTGCAAACCGCCACCGGCTACCTGAGCGCGGAGGCCCACCGCCTCCTGGCCCCGAAACTCTTTCAGGCTCTGCTTGGCGAAAATCCTCCCAACCTCCCGGTGGAATCCCCCGCGGCAACCGGCCCTTCGAGCAGCCTCCGCGCCGCAGTGACCGCCCGGCATGCAGATTGGCAGGCCCGCTACCGGCCGGCGGCCGGCGCCCCTCCCCCAAAGGAATGGGCACAGCTGGAGCCTGTTTTTGCCCGACATAATGCCGCCGTCTGGGCACTGGCCAAGGGGGAGCAACCCGGCCCCGAGGAAAAACCTGCCTCCTCGCCTCCCTTCCCGGGCGCTGAACCCGGGGGTCCGAAATTAAAAGTTCAAGCCGGCTTCAAGGTGCAAATCTTCGCCGAGAGCGCCCGCTTCCCCGAACTGGCCAACCCGGTGCAGATGAGCTGGGACAGCCAGGGCCGGCTGGGCGTGCTCTGCCGCCCCCAGTCCAAAGAGGGTCCCCTGCCCGCTTCGGCCGACCGCCTCCTCCTCCTCGAAGACACCGACGGCGACGGCCAGGCCGACCGCATCAGCCTCTTCGCCGACCAACTCAACAGAACCAGCGCCTTCACCTTCCACAGGGACGGCGTTTTACTGGAGCAGGCCGGCGACCTGTGGCTCTTGCGCGACCCCAACCACACGGGTAAGGCGACAGAGCGGGAACGCGTCCTGATGGGCTTTGGCGTCGCCGGGGCCGACCCCTCTCCCAACCGGCTCCTAAGTGATCCAAGGGGCGCGGTCTACTGGGCCGACCCCGGTCCCCACCGTTCCAGAGTGGAGACGGGCACCGGCCTTTTGCCGGATGCGCGCGGGATGGTCCTGCGCTTTGAGCCGGCAAGCGGCAAGCTCGAGCCGCTCCTGAGCAGCGGCCTCGACGAGGCGCCCGGCGCGCTCCTCGCCTCCTGGGGCAACGTGCTCTTTACCGATTCCAAAGCGCAGTTCTGGCACTTTGGCCCGATGGTGTACGGACGCGCGGAGCCACTCCCGAAACAGGCCAACTGGCCCCGTTTTTGGGAGAAGGCTCCCTCCCCCTGTACCGGCACCGTCATCATCAGCGGCGGCCACTTCCCGCCCGAACTCCACGGGGCCCTCCTCGCCACCACCTTCGCCAAGCCCGCGGGTATCCGGCACGCCTTTCCCCGCGACGGATCCCCGGCCGAGCTGCTCTCCTCCGAAGACCCCGCCTTCCGCCCGCGCGCCCTCGCCGCCGCCCCGGACGGCTCGCTCTTTTTCGCCGACGGCGGCAAACAAGACGGCCGGATCTACCGCATCACCGCCCAGGACCGCCCCCTTCCGGAGCTTCCCTCCCTGATAAATGCCTCGCCCGAACAACTCTTCGAAGCGCTCAAATCCCCCGAGGAAAGCGTCCGCGAGCAGGCGCGCCACCGTTTGGGTTCACTTCCTGCCGTCCCAACGCTTGAAGCCCTGAAGGCATGGACCATCCGCCTCAATCCGGCGGACCCCCAGTTTGAACGCCACCGCCTCGAAGCCCTCTGGGCGGCCCGCTGGTTTGGGGCGCTGGACCTGCCCCTGCTGGAACAAATCCTCGCCTCCCCCGAACCCCAGGCCCGCGCCCAGGCCGTCCGCATCCTCTGCGAAGCACGCGCCCTGCTCCCGGACGCCATGCGCCGCCTCGAACTCATGGCCACCGACGCCCAGGAACGCGTCCGCCTTGAGGTGCTCGCGTCTGCAGGCTCCTTCGCAGGCACGGAAACCCCCGCCGCCGTCCGCCTCGTCCACAGGGTCCTGCTTAGCCCCCTCGACGCCACCCTTGAGCGGGTCGCCAAAGAAACCCTGCGCCAGCTCGAGCCCGACTCCAGCCGGATGCTCCTGCCCTCAGACCCCGCCGTCCTGCGGTTCGTGCTCGGACGCCTCTCCGACGCCGAACTCGCCAAAGCCACCCCGGCCGAACCCGTCTGGCTCGCGCAGCTCGAACGCGTCGGAATCGCTGCCGCCGCCAAGCAAAACGCCCTTCGTGCCCTTGCCAAAAAGCGCGCCACGAGTTTTGCCACGGAGCTGGCCCTCGCCCTTGTTCAGCTGGACGCGGCCGAGGCAAACCACGGGCTCACCAGTCCGCTCCTCGACCTGCTTAGCCTCCAGCAAGCAGCGGAACTGGCCCCCGGACGGGATGCGCTCCAAAAGCTCGCCTCTTCCGCAAAACCGGGACGCCTCCGAAAAGTTGCCCATGCCGCGTGGCTCCAGTCGGCGCCACCCTCCGAGATCTGGAAGCAGTTGCAGAACGAGCCCACCCGCCAAACCGAGTTGCTCCAAAGCCTGATCTTGGTGGCGGACGCTTCCGTCCGCGCCGCCTGCCAACCCTTTCTTGTCGCAGCACTCCAGCCGGAGGCGGACGCAGGGGCGCCTGTTTCCCGAGCGGCGCTCGCCGCGCTCTCTCTGACGGGGCAGCAATTCAGTCCGCAAAACCTGGAGCTGCTCTCCGGCCTGCTGCTGAAAGGAAAGGTCCTTCCGGAGGCGGTGCAGGCGCTGGCCCAGTTGCCAGATGCCACGCTCCGGACCGCCAAACTGGAGAAGCTGCTGGAAGCGCTGTCCTCTTGGATGGCCGCCCAGACCGGCCCCGCACGCAGCACGCCTGCCTTCGCACAGACGCTCCAAGTTGCCCGCGTCCTCGCGACGGCTTGGGAGGAACAGGTGCGCAAGACGGTGGAGCCCATCCGGAAACAGACCCCGCCGCTTTTGGTGGTCCGTTCCGTGTGCGACCAGTCCCGGTACGACACCCCCCGGCTGAGCGTCCGGGCGGGACAGCCGTTCCAACTGCTGTTTGAGAACACCGATGTGCGCCCGCAGAACCTGGTGCTCACCGCCCCCGGAGAGGCAGCCAGCATCCTGAAGGAAGCGCTCCAAATGCCGGCAGCCCCGGATCCCCAGGGCAGGCTGTACGTTCCGCAGGCGCCCGGGGTCCTCGCCGCCTCGCGCCTTCTCGCCCCGGGTGAAAAGGAAACGCTCCAGCTCAAAGCTCCCCAAAAACCCGGCGACTACGATTACCTGAGCACCGCCCCTGGCCAGGCGAACGCTCCGCGCGGGGTGCTCAGCGTGATTCCGTAGGGCGCAAGATCAGTCAAATATTCGGATCCCTTTCTCTGAAAAGTGGCCCTGCCTGCCGGACCCTGCGGGCCCGCCGATAGAGAGCCGGTCAACAAACCGGCGAAGCAGGTCCCACAAACCCACCATTCACCCACCCAGAACCGCTTTGCGGGCCGTGTCATCCAGTGCGCGCCATTTTCCGGAGGCGAGCGTCCCGAGGGGAAAGCCCCCGATCGCCACGCGGATAAGCCGCAGGGTCGGGTGGCCGATCGAGGCGGTCATCTTGCGGACTTGGTGGTACTTGCCCTCCACCAGCTCCAGTGCAATCCAGCAGTCGGGCACCGACTTGCGAAAGCGGACCGGCGGATTTCGGGGAGCCACCTCCGGTTGTGGTTCCAGCAGGCGTGCCTTGCAGGGGAGCGTCCGCTGGGCGCCCAACAAGACGCCCGCCTCGAGCGCCGCCAGCGCTTCCGGGGAGGGAATGCGCTCCACCAGCGCCCAGTAGGTGCGGGTGTGGCCGCGCGTGGGATGCAACAGCCGGGCGTTGAGCGCCGCCTCGTCGCTCAGCAACAAAAGGCCCTCACTGTCCGCATCCAGCCGGCCGATCGGATACAGGCGCGGAGGGAAGCCAAAATCGGCGAGCGTACGCCACTTGGAGCCCGGTTCCGGGGTGAACTGGGAAAGAAAGCCGTAGGGTTTGTGAAAGGCGACAAGCACAGCGGATTTTTTGGGGCTTGTTGTAGCACTACAGCGTTGTCGTGGGCTGCAAATAAAGCCGGGTCACATTGCTTCATTTTCTCCAATGCACTTTGACTCCCGAGCACATTTGAGCACATTTGAACCATGTCTGGTTCTGATTCCACTCTCTTTCGTGCGCGAGTTCCCACCGAACGCCTAAAACGGGCGGAGAAGGTCTTTGCCCGCCTCGGGATGAAACCGGGCGATGCGTTCAATATTTTTCTCGCGCAGGTGGAGCTCAGAAACGACCTGCCCTTTGCGGTCACCACCAACGTGGAGCGTCTGCTCACAACAGAAGAGCAGGGCAAAGCTTGGGATCACGCGCTGGGTGAATACTGAAGCACACCCTGGTGAAGTCTGGTTGGTTGACTTCGGTTTTGCGGCGAAAGAGCGCCCAGTGGTGGTCCTCTCCGTCCCAAAACCCACCGATGCCCGCGCGTTGGCGGTCGTCGCTCCCTTGACTTCTCAACTTCGAGGGCTCCGGGGTGAAGTGGATATCGGCAAACCTCGGTGGCTCCCCAAACCCTCGGCTGTCAACGTGCAAGGATTGGCCAGCATCGACCATCATGCACTTAAGAAAAAGTTGGGCCGTCTACCGCAGGTGCAATTCGATGCGGTTAAAGCTGCCACCCGCGACTTGTTGGCTCTGTGAGCGGGTGGGGCCAACGCCTGCCCATTCAAAAAAACCGCCCACGCAGGATTTTCTCCTGCATGGGCGGCCTGATGCGTCAGCCTTTAATTTCTCAGACTAGTAGCGGTAGTGCTCCGGCTTGAAGGGGCCGTCCGCAGACACCCCAAGGTACTCGCTCTGAGCGGGAGTCAGCTTGGTGAGCTTGACGCCGATCTTCTCGAGGTGCAGGCGCGCGACTTCTTCGTCCAAACGCTTCGGCAACACGTACACGGCCGGCTTGTACAGGTCGCGGTTCTTCCACAAATCCAGCTGCGCAAGCACCTGGTTGGAGAAGCTCGCCGACATCACAAAGCTCGGATGCCCCGTGGCGCAGCCCAAATTCACCAGCCGTCCTTCAGCCAGAAGGAAGATTTCGCGGCCGTCGGCAAAACGGTACTTGTCCACCTGCGGCTTGATGTTGAGACGCTGCACTCCGGGAGCTTCGTTGAGCTTGTCGACCTGGATCTCATTGTCGAAGTGGCCGATGTTGGCAATGACCGCCTGGTCCTTCATCGCCTTCATGTGCTCGAGGGTGATCACGTCCACGTTCCCCGTGGTGGTGATGTAAATGTCCCCGCGGCCGAGGGTGTCCTCGATCGTGGTCACTTCGTACCCTTCCATTGCAGCCTGCAGCGCGTTGATCGGATCCACCTCGGTGACAATCACCCGGGCGCCCTGACCGCGCAGCGACTGCGCAGAGCCCTTGCCCACGTCGCCGTAGCCGCACACCACCGCCACCTTGCCCGAAATCATCACGTCGATGGCCCGGTTGAGGCCGTCCACCAGCGAATGCCGGCAGCCGTAAAGGTTGTCGAACTTGGACTTGGTCACCGAGTCGTTCACGTTGAAGGACGGCACCAGCAACTTGCCCTGCTCCTGAAGCTTGTACAAACGGTGGACGCCCGTGGTGGTTTCCTCCGACACCCCGCGCCAGTCCTTGACCACTTCATGCCAGTGGAGCGGGTTTTCGTGGTGCATCTCCTTGAGCAGATTCTTGATCACCTGCTCTTCGGTGCTGTGGCTGGAGGTGTTAACCCAGTCCGCGCCGTCTTCCATTTCGTAGCCCTTGTGGATAAGCAGGGTCACGTCGCCCCCGTCGTCCACCACCATTTCAGGCCCCTTCCCGTCGGGGAAACACACCGCCTGACGGGTGCACCACCAGTATTCTTCGAGCGTTTCGCCCTTCCAGGCGAACACGGGCACTCCGGCGGCTGCGATCGCTGCGGCCGCATGGTCCTGCGTGGAGAAAATGTTGCAGCTCGCCCAGCGCACGTTGGCGCCCAGGTCCACCAGCGTTTCGATGAGCACCGCCGTCTGGATGGTCATGTGCAGCGAGCCGGTGATGCGCACCCCGGCCAACGGCCTGGAGGGAGCGTACTTCTCGCGGATGGACATCAGGCCGGGCATTTCCTTCTCGGCGATGGAGATTTCCTTGCGGCCCCACTCGGCGAGAGAGAGGTCACGGACTTTGAAGTCGGGCGTGGTTTGGATCTGTGTCAGCATGGCTTTGGTTTGGATAAAGGTGAGAGTTGGTTGAACGTGAAAAACAGCGGGGTTTGCAGAAGGAAGCGCCCCTTACAACGCGGCCCGCAAGGCTTCGACCTTGTCTGTCCGCTCCCAAGTAATGTCGGGGTCGTTTTTGCCGAAGTGCCCGTAGTTGGTCGTCTTCGAATAGATGGGACGCAGCAGGTTGAGCTGCTTGACGATCTGGGCTGGCTTGAAAGAGAACACCCGGGAGACGGCGTCTTCGATCTTCTCCTCGTCCACTTTGTGGGTCCCGAAGGTGTCGATGTGGATGCTGACCGGGTCGGGATACCCGATCGCGTAGGCGAACTGGACCTCGCAACGGTCGGCGAGCCCGGCGGCCACCACGTTCTTGGCCACGTACCGGCCCATGTAGGCTGCGGAACGGTCCACCTTCGAGGGATCCTTGCCGGAGAAAGCGCCCCCGCCGTGCCGTCCCATTCCACCGTAAGTATCCACGATGATCTTGCGCCCGGTCAGACCCGTGTCCCCCTGCGGCCCGCCCACGACGAACCGGCCGGTGGGGTTGATCAGAAACTGCGTGTCAGCGGTGATCAACTCCGCGGGCAGCACCTTCCGGATGACTTCCTCGATCAAAAAGGAGCGGATCGTCTCGTGCGACACCGATTCCGCGTGCTGGGTGGAAATCACCACGTTGGAAATCCCCACCACCTTGTGGCCTTCATAGATCACCGAAACCTGCGACTTCGCGTCGGGCCGGAGCCAGTCCACGGTCCCGCTCTTGCGGATGGCCGTCAGCGTGCTCCCCAACCGGTGGGCAAACATCACCGGGGCGGGCATCAACTCAGGCGTTTCGTTACAGGCGAACCCGAACATCAACCCCTGGTCTCCTGCTCCCTGTTCGGCGCTTTCCTTCCCCTCGGCCGCCACGGCGTCTACGCCCTGGGCGATGTCGGGCGACTGGGCCGTGATGATGTTCATCACGAAAAGCTTGTCCGCGTGGAACACGTCGTCGTCGTGCACGTAGCCGATTCCCCGCACGCTTTCACGCACCAGAGCAGTGTAGTCCAGCTTGGCAGCAGTTGTGATTTCGCCGCCCACCACCACCACGTTGCTCTTGGCGTAGGTCTCGCACGCCACCCGGCTCGTCGGATCCTGCGCTAGGCAGGCGTCCAGAATGGCGTCGGAAATGGTGTCACAAACTTTGTCGGGATGACCTTCTCCGACGGATTCAGAGGCAAAAATGTAGCGGCGAGACATGGTGCGATGAGGGACGTTAGGTTGAGCGGAACAATGTGGAGGGGAGGATGCGCAGAAACCGGACCGGATGCAAGCCGACATATTGACGCATCATGATCCACCGATGTATCAATGGTCCCCATGCCGTCAATCCTCAAATCGCTCAGGCTCCTCGCCGACGACACCCGTCTGCGGCTCCTGCTGCTGCTGCGCCAGGAGGAACTCTCTGTCGCTGAACTCTGTGAGATCCTCGGCATGGGCCAGTCCCGCATCTCCTCGCACCTCGCCCAGCTTCGCACCGCCCAGCTGGTCGCGGACCGGCGCTCTGGAAAAAACATCTACTACGCGGCTCCCCCGGAGGGCATCGCGCCGGAGGTTGGCGCCATTTTGGACGCCACCGCCCTGGAACTGCCCGATGCCAAGGCGGACCAGCGGGGGCTGGCGGTGGCGCGCTCCAAGCGGGCGGACCTCAGCCGGGAATATTTCAACAAAATGGCCGGGAAGTTTGGGCGCACCTACTGTCCGGGCAGGACCTGGCAGGGAGTGTCCCGGATGCTCTTCGCCCTTGTTCCGCCGTTGGTGATCGCCGATTTGGGCGCGGGGGAAGGCCACCTTTCGCAGCTGCTTGCCAAGCAGGCCCGCTCGGTGATCGCGGTGGACAGCTCGGAAAAAATGGTCGAGTACGGAACCCAGCTGGCCCGCGAGAACGGAATCACGAATATGGAGTACCGGCTCGGGAACATGGAAAACCCGCCCGTGGAGCCGGAAAGCGTGGATCTGGTCCTTCTTGCCCAGGCCCTGCACCATGCCCCGAACCCGCTCCGCGTGCTGCAGGCAGCGCACAGGATTCTGCGGCCTGGAGGCCGGGTGGCGGTGCTGGATCTCCTGGCGCACCAGTGCGAACAGGCGCGTGAGCTTTATGCGGACGTCTGGCTGGGCTTCACGGAGGCGGAAATGACCGGCTTTCTGGAGGATGCGGGCTTTGAAACCGTTTTCGCAGAGGTCGTTTCCAAGGACGAGCAGAATCCCGTGTTCCAGACGCTCCTCGCCTTCGGCACCAAGGGGAAAGCCTGCTAAACGAGGCTGGCATTTCCTCTCTTCAAGAGCTCCGAACAAGTGGAGCGTTCGAAGCGGCGGGCCGAGCACTCTCAATTAGACCCAAGTATTCTCGAGCATTCTCGAGTACTCTCTAGATTCCGGAATACCCAACCCCTATGGGCTTTCTCGCAAAGAAAGCTGGCTCCTGGGGTAGGACTTGAACCTACGACCAATCGGTTAACAGCCGATCGCTCTACCACTGAGCTACCCAGGAATTGGAGTGCAGCGGAGGGTTAGCATTAGCCCTGAAACTCGGCCGTGTACACCTTTTT
>CANJYI010000059.1 GCA_947478975.1 Chthoniobacteraceae bacterium | reverse complement strand
GTCTGGACAGCGTCAACGCAGACCAACTCAACCACCTCTCCTATGTCCGAACACGAAAACGAACACGACCACGAACTCCTCGAAGAAGCCTACCACGCGCACCTCGAAGCAGCCCACCACTTCGAACTGGCCGCCAAGCACCACAAGCTCGCCGCTGAAGCCGATCACAAGGACGACTCAGTGACCGCGGCTCATCACGCTTACATCGCCTACTCCCACGCCCTCCATGGCACGCATTTCGCCGAAGAAGCCGCAATGGAAGAACTCGCCGCCGACCACGACGACGAAGATCACGGCAACGAAGAGCACACGGATCACACCCACGACCACCAGGGTCATTCCGACAAGCACTAGGCTCCGCGCTTAGAAGTTTCAAAGCGGCCGCCCGGAGAAATCCCGGCGGCCGTTTTATTGGGGGGGCGGCTTCCTACCTAGTCCACTTTCCGCGCCACCCGGCCAGCATCGGCAGTTCGTCGGTCCTGTACTGTGTCTTGCCAACCGCACCCCACAACGGCACACCCGTTGCACTCTGAAAATGGCGGCTCATGCTTTCCCCAGTGTAACACCCCCAGCTTTTGGCATAGGCGTCCTTCGCGAAAATCCCGGGCAACAACTTGGTCAAATCCTCCTCGTGCAGCCACGCCTTCGAGGAACTGTCGATGAAGTTGGAGTAATCGAACATCCAGCAGGCCTTGTTGGAGTGCCCGAAATACTCAAAATCCCCGATTTTGACGCGCTCTCGGTTCTTTCCCTTGTTTAGGTAGTCAATGAGCTCCTGCGTCTTGGAGAAATAAATCCTGCGGACCCCGTAGGTGTCCCTGACCGAATCCACCAGCTTGATCAGGTCCTTTTTCTCCTCAGTCCCGCGGCGCACATATGCCGGACGGAACACAAACCAGGTGATCTGTGCATCCGGTTCGACCGCGCGGATCTGCTGAATCCGAATTCGGGCGGCGCGCACGAAATTCATCCACCAGCGGTCATGCGGGTTCGGCTTGTATTGTTCCCACTTGTGCAAGGAAACGCCGCCGGAGACCAGGATCACCTCGCAATCCGGCGCGGCCATAGCCGCTTGCTGGAGCACAGAGGAGAGCGCCACCAAGAGGGGCAGAATGCGTTTGCGCATGAACACGGGGCGGCGGACGCGCTAGATGGTCTGGCTCAGAAAGCCGCCGTCGACACGGATATCCGTTCCGGTGACAAAGCCCGAGGCGGCGGGGCTGGCGAGGAACACGCAGGCCCCCACCAGTTCGCTGCCGTCCCCGAAACGCTTCATCGGTGTGTGCCCCCAGATCGCCTGCGTCCGCGCAGTCGGCGTGCCGTCCGGATTAAAAAGCAGGGCGCGGTTTTGTTCAGCGGGAAAAAATCCCGGCGTGAGGGTGTTGACCCGCACCCCGCGGGGAGCCCACTCGCGGGCGAGAAACTGCGACAAGTTCAGGACTGCAGCCTTTGCCGAAGAATAGGCGACCACGCGGGAGAGCGGCAGGTGGGCGGAAACACTGGCAATATTGATAATGCTCCCCTTCCCCCGCTGGCACATGCCGGGACCGAACACCTGGGAGGGAAGCAAAGCACCCCCAACGAGGTTCAAGTCGAAGGAGGCGACCCAGTCTTGAATCTGGATGTTCTCAATCGGTTGGGCGTCGGTCACGGTGACCTTTGGGTCGTTTCCGCCGGCTGCGTTGACCAGCACCGTGGGGGCACCCAGGGCGGCGGTGACCGCCGCGAGCGCCGCCTCGAGGGAGGGGCGACTGGAGGCGTCGGCCTCTGTGAAAAAAGCCTTCCCGCCGGCTGCCTGGATCGCCTGAACGCGGGCCTCGCCACGGGCTGCGTTGCGCCCCAGCACGGCGACGCTGGCACCGGCGCGTGCAAGGCCCTCGGCCAACGCCCCGCCCAGCACGCCTGTCCCACCGAGAACCACCGCCACTTCGCCTGTCAGATCAAAGAGAGCACTCATGAATAAAATTGTGTAAAACCAGACACCACCACCTGAGCGCCCCGTTGGCAAGCGCTGCCCGTGTCCATCGCCGGAATCCCTCCAGCCGGCACGCTCGCTCGCGCGGACCACTCAAGCCTACCCGCCTCAGCTGCCCGAAGCGAATGTCTGCTGTGCCCCCGTGACAGGCAGTTTTTCATAGGCCACAAGCGCCTCCTCCATCGAACACAGCGCCGTCGCCCAGAAAGCCGGATCCCTCAGGTCCTGGCCCAGTGTGCGCCGGACCGCTTCCTCGCAGGAAGCGCTGCCTGTGAGGGAGAGAAACGCCTCGTACTGGGGAAGGAAAGAGGCCCCTTCCGCGCGGAATCTGGCGAAAAGCGCCTGACTCAAAAGGTATCCGAACACATAGGGGAAATTGTAAAAAGACACACCTGTGATGAAGAAGTGCATCTTGTACGCCCAAAACATCGGATCCGTCCCGTCTTCAAAAAGCGTGTCCCCGTAGAGGGAGCGCTGCGCCTCGCTCATGAGTTCGCCCATACGCGTGACGGACACCTCGCCCGCTGCCCTTTCAGTGTAGAATGCCTTCTCAAATTCATACCGCATCGGGATGTTGATCAGATACGCGTGCGCCCGGAGCATCTCCTGGTCCAACAGATACGCCTTGGTCTCCGCGGTGATTGCGGGATCGTCCAGCAGACCGCTCAGCAGAATCATTTCGCCAAAGTTGGAAGCGGTTTCCGCAAGCGTCATGGGATAGCCCGCAGCAAAGGAGCGCGCCGGAAGCAGCACCCGAGAATGCCAGGCGTGGCCCGCCTCGTGCGCAAGAGTCACCATGTCATGAACCGTCCCGTGGAACGTCATGTAGATCCGCTCCTCCTTGCGCAAATGCGAGCCGGTGCAAAACGCCCCCGGCCGTTTTCCCGCCCTGGGCTGCGCCTCGATCCAGCGCCGGTCGAGCATTTCGCGAAAGTAGTCGCCGAGCTTTGGGTAGGCGGAGCCAAAGGCCCCCTCCACCGTGGCGCAGGCGTCCTCCCAACTCAGGGGCTTTGACTCAGGCGCGGCGATCTGTGGCGCCTCGAGATCGAAGTAATGCAGCCGGGAGGTGCCCTGCAGCGCAGCCGCCTTCCTCAGGGCGCGTCTGGGCAATTCAATGTGGGTTCGGATCGCTTCCAGCATCGCATCCAAGGAGGCCCGCTCCATTCCCGAATCAAACAGGGGCGTATCTAGAAAGTGCGGAATCCCGCGCCGCCCGTACAAACTGAGCCGCGTGCCAGCGATGCCGTTGAGTGCGGCGGACAGAGTCACCTCGTGTTCGTGCCAGGGCTTCTGGCCGGCGTGGAAGGCCGCCTCGCGAACACGACGGTCCGGCTCGGAAAGCAGCGCGCGCCTTCTGGCCATGGGGACCGTCTCGGTATGCCCGTCCGGAAAGGTCATCTCGAAGGTCATTTTTCCCGAGAGCGTGTCGTAAAGCCGGCCCCAGGCATGCAACCCGTTCACATTCAGATCGGCCGCCAGCGCCTCCATCTCGTTGCTCATCTGACGGCGGCCGGTCTCGCGCATCCGCTCGAGCAGGTATGCAGCCCCTTCCAACAAAGGATGCCCCCTCAAGGCAGCGAACCTCTCGGCGGACATTCCCGCCAAAGTCGCCTGCACCGTGGCGCACAGCTTCGTGTGCTCAGCTTCCAGGGTCGAGAGCCAGGCCTCGTCGGCCTTGACCCCCTCGTCATTTGCATCGTCCGACGAAAGGCACCCGAGATATGCGCCCAAGAGCCCCAGCCGCTCCTCAAATGCCTCCAGATCGCTGAGCAGTGCTGCAACCTCCCCGGTCTCCCGGCCCCCGCCCGAAGCCCGCTCCAGCAACGCCTTCACCGCCGGCTCCAGCGCCTCCTTGAAGGCCACATAGTCCGGGTTTCCAAAGCCTGAAAACCAGGAATCAAGAGACCAACGGTCGGGAAAGGAGGAGGTTTTGAAAGTCATGGCGTCGTCGGGCAAACCTGCAATGTTCCGAGCGCGGGGGAAAGGGGCGAAAGCGATTCCCCTCCACTTTCTTTGGCCCTACCGGCCCATCAACCGCTTGATCAGAGATGCATCAGCAGATTGCGCAGATTGCGCAGATTCTCACAGATGCTCTCTGCGGATTTCTCTGATCTATTAAATCTGTGATCTGCGGACGACTGCCCGTTCCCTGTGGAGTCAGCGAAAACTTACTAGCCGTGGAGACACCGTGACACCCAGCGTCACAGCTCAAAGGCTCCAGACGGTTTTCCCTTCGACAACGGTCCGCACCGCACGGCCCTTGAGCTCCCATCCGTGAAAGGGGGTGTTGCGGCTCAAGGAGAGGCTCGCGTTCTTGTCGACACACCATTCGAGGTCCGGATCGAGTACGGTCACGTCACCTAGGGCCCCGGGCGCGAGTGTGCCGGAATCGAGTCCCAGGAGCCGGGCCGGGTTGACTGTGTACATCTCAATGAGGCGCGGCAGGGAGATGACTTTGCGCTTGTGCACCAGAATATCCAAAAACAGACCCAATTCCGTCTCCAAACCCAAAATACCAAAGGGGGCCTGGTCGAACTCCACCTCCTTTTCAAAGTTGCAATGGGGGGCGTGATCACTGGCGAGGATGGTGATTGTGCCATCGGCAATCCCTTCCAAAAGCGCCTCGATGTGCTCCTCGCTGCGTAGCGGAGGGTTCATCTTGAAGTTGGTGTCGTACCCCTGCAGGGAGGCGTCAGTCAGCGCGATATGATGTGGGCAAACCTCGCCACTGAGCGGCACCCCGCGCCGGCGTGCTTCCCGCAACACCCTGACACTGCCGGCTGCGCTCAAATGCTGGCAGTGCACAGGCGTGCCAGTCAGCTCCGCAAGCAGCGCGTTTCGCTGGACAATCAGCTCCTCCCCCGCCGCCGGCCACCCCGGCAGTCCGAGCACCGTACTCCAATACCCTTCGTGCATCACCCCTTTGCCGACTAGGCTGTAGTCTTGGCAGTGATCCATCACCACCAAACCGAACATCCCCGCGTATTCCAACGCACGCCGCATCAACTCGTGGTTCTGTATGCAGCGACCGTCGTCGGTGAGCGCCACCACCCCGGCCTTCTTCAGCGCCCCGATCGGAGCCATTTCCTCCCCGGCAATCCCCTTGGTCAACGCACCCGTAGGTAACACGCGCACGCACGCCTCCGCCCGCGCCTTTTCCTGCACCCAGGAAACGACCGAAGCACTGTCGATCGATGGAGAGGTGTTCGGCATGCACACCACCGTGCTGAACCCGCCAGCCGCCGCAGCCCTCGCGCCAGAAGCAATCGTTTCCTTTGCCGACTGGCCGGGCTCCCGCAGATGCACATGCAGGTCGATCAACCCGGGACAAACCACCTTGCCCGAGCAATCCACCGTCAAAACGTCGCCAGGAACCGGGGCGCCCACCGCGGCAATGCGTCCCTCCAGCACCAAAACATCCCCCACGGCATCCCGGTTGGATGCTGGATCAATCACGCGGCCATTACGGAACAAAATTGAATGAGACATAGAAAATCAGTTGGTCTGTACATCATGCCGGCCGCCGCCAGCCCCCCCGCTCAGGCCGACTCCCCGGAACGGGCGGCGTTGCAGAGATAAAGCACCGCCATACGCACGGCCAGCCCGTTGGTCACCTGCTCCAGAATGACACTGCGGGAACTGTCCGCCACGTCGCTGTCGATCTCGACCCCCCTGTTGATTGGCCCGGGGTGCATGACAAGGCAGTCCGGCTTCAGCCGCGCCGCCCGCGCCTTGGTCAGGCCGAAGAAGGACGTGTACTCGCCCAAGCTCGGAAAGTACTCCTTTCGCTGACGCTCATGCTGGATCCGGAGGAGGTTGATGACGTCCAGATCGGGAAGGAGCGAATCCAGATCATGCGAAATCTGCACCCCCAGCCGCTCCAACTCCTTTGGCACCAGCGTGCTGGGGCCGACCAGGGTGACCTTTGCCCCGAGCTTCGTAAGCGCAAAAATATCGGACCGCGCCACCCTTGAAAATAAGATGTCCCCCACGATGGCAACGTGCAGGCCCTCGAGGCGGCCCTTCCGCTCGCGGATGGTAAAGGCGTCGAGTAGGGCCTGCGTCGGATGCTCGTGGGCCCCGTCCCCCGCATTCACCACACACGCGTCGAGACGCTCCGCCAAAAACTGCGCGGCGCCGGCCGAACTGTGGCGCAGCACGATCACGTCCGCATGAAGCGCCTGCAGATTAAGAGCGGTGTCCTTGAGCGTCTCGCCTTTGGTCAAACTCGATCCCGAGGCGCTCATGTTGATCACGTCGGCACTCAACCGCTCCGCCGCAAGCTCGAAGGAAACGCGCGTCCGGGTGGACGGCTCGACGAAGAAATTCACCAGTGTCTTGCCCCTCAATGCCGGGACTTTCTTGATGTGGCGCGTTCCCACCGTCTTGAAAGCGGCCGCGGTGTCGAGCAAGAGCACCAGTTCTTCGCGGGAAAGGTGCTGGAGACCAGTGAGGTCTTTGCGGAACCAACCTGCGCGGGGCACGGAATGGTCCTTACTGAAAATTTCTTGGGAACTCATAGGTTTGCCTTTGGACTGTGACGCCGACTCGACTCCACTCTTTCCATCCACACACCCTCAACCGCATCCATGGGATGCAGGCGCACAAACACCCGCTCGCCGGGGCCTGGAGCCACAACTTTGCCAGTGTAATCCGCCGCAATAGGCAGCTCCCGCTCCCCGCGGTCCACAAGTACAGCGTACTCAATGCGCGCAGGCCGGCCAAAACTTGAGAGGGCGTCCAAGGCCGCCCGGCAGGTCCGGCCACTTTGCAACACGTCGTCCACCAGAAGCAGGGTCCCCTCCTGCAAAGAGCGCGGAAGCCGGGACATTTGCACGGGAGGAACGCTCCCCCTCGCCCCGATATCATCCCGATGCATGGAAATGTCCACGGCCCCGCAGAAGGGCGAAACGCCGGTTGCCTCGGCGATGATAGCGCCGAGCCGCCTCGCCAACTCCACCCCCCTCGAGGGAATCCCAATTAGACTGAGCCGGGCCGGATCGGGATGGTGCTCCAGAATCTCTCGGGCGACACGCTCCAAGGTCCGCGCCAAAGAGGCGGCATCCAGCACAAGGGACGCTGACTCCGGCGGGATCGGGGAGGTCGATTCAGAAGTTAAACTAACGTCAGGCACCCGGGCAGATTAGCGGTCTATTCGCCAAAGGGGAGTCAGAAAGCAACGCCTCCCGCCTACGCGCCCGGATAGATCGGCGTTCCGGTCGTCTGCGCCAACTCACGGAAGCGCGCGATGATTTTCGCGGTCAAAGGCCCCGGACCTCCGTTTCCAATGGGTCGGGTGTCCAACTCGTTTGCCGCAATCACCTCGGCGGCGGTGCCCGTCAGGAAGCACTCGTCCGCCGTGTACACGTCGTAGCGGGTCATCTCCACCTCCCTGATTGGAATTCCCAATTCCGCACAAATCTCAAACACGACGTTCCGGGTGATTCCGCAAAGGGCGCCCGCATAAACCGGAGGGGTGGTCACCGCGCCTTTCTTGACCACAAAAATATTATCGCCGGTGCATTCGGCGATGTAGCCCTGTTCATTGAGCATCACCCCCTCATCCGCCCCTGCATGCGTCGCCTCGACCTTGGCCATGACATTGTTGAGGTAGTTCAACGACTTGACCGCGGGCAGCAAAGCCGCTGGAGCCGCCCGGCGGGTGGCACAGGTCACCATCACCATCCCCTTTTCGTATTTTTCAGCAGGATAGAGCTGAATTTTGTCCGCAATGATGATCACGGTCGCCTTCGGACAGCGGTCTGGACTCAGTCCCAGATTTCCCTTACCCCGTGTCACCAGCAACCGGATGTAGCCGTCCCGAAGACCGTTCTGCCTGATCGCCTCCAGAGTCGCCTCCCGCATCTCGTCGATACTGATCGGAATTTTGAGAATGATCGCCCTAGCGGAATCCCACAATCGCTCCAAATGCTCCTCCAGTCGGAACACCCGCCCGTTGTAGAACCGAATGCCCTCAAATATCCCGTCGCCGTAGAGAAGGCCATGGTCAAAGACAGAGATCTTGGCTTCTGCTTCGGGATAAAAAGTGCCGTCGATGTAAATTTTCATAGGGTGGAAAAATGCGTGTGAAACTAGTCCGCTAAAGCGGTCAAAAAGGGAAGAAAAGTACGCGGACTCAAATGGGTTTACACTGCAAACGATCAAAAAACTCTGCTCCCGCACGCCGGCTTACGCCACGATTTGTCCGTCCCGAATCTCCAACCGGCGGTCCCCGCGCTCCGCGAGCCGCGCGTCGTGGGTCACCACCACCAGTGTACGCTGGCTCTCCCGAGCCAGCGTCAACAGGAGCTCAATGATCAGGCCCCCCGTGCGCGAATCCAGATTCCCCGTGGGCTCGTCGGCAAACAACAGCGTTGGGTCGTTCATCAAAGCCCGGCCGATGGCAACCCGCTGCTGCTCTCCCCCGGAAAGTTCCGAAGGCAGATGCTGCATGCGCTCCGACAACCCCACCCTCTCCAAAATTTCAGCCGCCCGCTTCGACACTTCCTTCCCCCGGTAGCCACCAATCAACGCTGGCAACTGTACGTTCTCCAGCGCTGTCAGTTCGGGCAG
Source organism: Chthoniobacteraceae bacterium (assembly GCA_947478975.1). Taxonomy (GTDB): domain Bacteria; phylum Verrucomicrobiota; class Verrucomicrobiia; order Chthoniobacterales; family Chthoniobacteraceae; genus Chth-196. The sequence goes on along the minus strand of CANJYI010000059.1, from coordinate 1,962 downwards.
CAAAAAGTAGCCCTGAAATACAAACCCAATCCTCCGGTTCCGACGCCGGCACTCCGCCCCATCCCCCTTTGAATAAAGAGCCTCGCCCTCAAAACAAACCGTCCCGCTCTCAGGCTTTTCCAATCCCGCAAGCGTGTACAAAAGCGTCGTCTTGCCCGCCCCGGAGGCCCCGCACAAAAATACGCACTCCCCGCGGTTGATCTCTAAATCAATTCCCTTAAGCACGTCCACTTTGCGCGCCCCGACCTGAAAAGAACGGCGCAGTTGCGTGGCGGTAAGTTGCGGGCTGGGCTCCATGGATCCTTCTAAAGATGCGAGCAGACACGCGCAACTGCAACTTCGCAGATAGATTATCCGCTCACCCACGCACCCGAACAGCGGAGCAAGCCTGCTTTGGAAACGAAAAATCCGCCCCTGTTGAGGGCGGATTTTTCTTCTGAAAACTTACGAGGCAAAAGCCCCCGGTTACATCAAAGCGTCCAGCTTTGAAACCAAGGTGGACTTCGGTGCCGCCCCCACCAACTGATCTACGCGCTCACCGTTCTTGAAAAAGAGCAGCGCCGGAATCGAGTTGATCTGATACCGGGCGGCCAGTCCCTGGCAGTCGTCCACGTTGACCTTCCCAACCTTCGCCTGGCCCACCTTCGCGTCCGCAATCTCATCCACCACCGGACTGAGCATCCGGCACGGGCCGCACCAGGGCGCCCAAAAATCCACCAATACGGGCACCCCAGAATGGAGGACTTCCGCTTCAAAATTGCTCTCGGTCAGGGTCAGTACGTTTGCGCTAGCCATAAATTGGAAAGTTAAATCGGGTTGAACTACTTGAGCGCAGTGTAGGCCCACAACGACGTCAATGTCGACAGCAACGCCACCACCACCGCGATGCTCGCCAACATTCGATCCATCCCGCTCACTGCAGGAACATCGTCACTTACGTCCACTTCGGTTTCCTCCACCGCCGTCCCTGTCGGCTTCGGCGCGCTAGGGACCTTCTTGATCGCCGGCCCGGCCACCGTTGCGGATACGGGCACCGCCCCCTTTGGAAGGGCCACGGTTGCGGAAGGGGGCGAAGCAAGCGGCACAGTCGCCTTGGGCATCGGCACAGGAGAAGGAGTCGGCTTGCCCGGTACCACGCCAGACTGCAACTTGACGGTCGCACGCGGAAGCGCGGGGGCCGTCGCCGCGATCGCAGGATCCACACGCCCATCCTCTGCGGGGGCGGCGGAGACTGAATGCGACAGAGCCAATTTGGGCGCTACCGCAGGCATCCCCGCGGAGGTGGCAGAACGCAACGGAACGGTCTGGGTGCCAGACGGCCCCACAGTGGCGACGGTCGCCGATAGTGACGTCGGAGCAGAAGGCGGAGTAAACGATACAGGACGGACCGGCGCTGGCGGTGCTGGCGACATTGGAGCCGTCACTGACGCCGGAGAAATCGCGGGCCTCAACGGAGGAGGCGGAGGCGGAGTGCCTGCGCTCGAAATACTCGGAGACCTCTGAACGGGTGGAGGTGGAGGAAGCGGCGCGCCCGGTACACCCACTGGTGCGGACGGCAGTGAGGGGGCCGAAGGAGAGAGAAGTGGCGGGGCAGGCATCGCAGCCACAGGCGCGGGCGGCATCGCTGCCACAGGGGCGGACGGTATCGCTGCCACAGGCGCGGACGGTATCGCTGCCACAGGGGCGGACGGTATCGCTGCCACAGGGGCGGACGGTATCGCTGCCACGGGGGCGGACGGCATCGCTGCCACGGGGGCGGACGGTATCGCTGCTACAGGGGCAGAAGGTATCGCTGCCACAGGCGCGGACGGTATCGCTGCCACAGGCGCGGACGGTATCGCTGCCACAGGCGCGGACGGCATTGCTGCCACAGGGGCGGGCGGTATCGCTGCCACGGGGGCGGACGGTATCGCTGCCACGGGGGCGACAGGTATCGCTGCCACGGGGGCGGACGGCATCGCT
>CANJYI010000058.1 GCA_947478975.1 Chthoniobacteraceae bacterium | reverse complement strand
TCGGGAGACGGTGTTTCCTGCGCGCTTCGTTGTGGACTATGTGCGGGTACTCCAGCGTTGAGGGACGGGGTTGGGAGTGGGGAAGTGGAGCGCCATCGGCTCAAATCAAACCCAAGTTCGGGAAGGACAACTCGCGGGCTTTCCAGAAGAAAACCCATAAAGCAGAGAATCAGAGGTTTATCCGGAGATCACGCAGAGTTTCACTGATGCTCCTAATGGTTTCCTCTTATCTGTGAGGCTCTGGGATGGCTTCAGCGGATCACTTCCCGTTTCCTGAGAAGTCAGCGGGAACTCACCATTGAGCGCGCGTGGTCGTCGGAGGGTTCCACTCAGCCGGGTCTGTAGTGTCATCCGCCCTCCAGTCATGCCGAGGCGGTGACGCCTACGATGCTGATCTTCAGGCTGCCCGCTAGGGCGCCGAGACGCTCCCTTTCAAGCAGGAGCGTTTTTCCGGCCTCGACGCCGATGGCGCTCAGCCCGGCCTGTGCTGCGGTCTCTAACGTAAGCGGGCCGATGACCGGCACATCAAAGCGGAGGTCCTGTCCGGGTTTGGAAACCTTCACCATGACGGCTCCTTTTTTGCCCAGGCTGCCTCCGCGCAGGATCGCTGCGTTCGTGCCTTCGAAGGCTTCCACCGCGAGGACTGTGCCGTTTTTGACCACCACCGTCTGGCCTATGTCGAGCCGGCTGGATTCCTTGGCAATCCGGAACCCGAACTCCAAGTCGGCTTGTTCCTTGCGTCCGGGCGCGGGGCCCGCCACGAGCCCGGCGGGTGCGAGGCACTCCTCCATGAAGGTGGTCGCTGGGAGGAGCGTGACGCCCACGCCGGCCATTGCATCGGCGATGGCCCCGAAAATGGACTCGGCGTTGCGCTCCTTGAGCTTCGCCAGCAGAAGGAGCGCCTTCATGTCCGGGCGGAGGTCGAAGAGGTTTTTGGGCGCGATCTGCCCGCTCATGACGGCGTGCCGCGCGCCGGATTCCTTGAGAAAGGACAGCATCTTTCCGAGTTGTCCGACGCGCATCCATTCGATGGCGTCGACGCTGCCTGCCAACTCTGGATCCGTCTCATTTTGAAAGGCCGCAACCACGAGGCGCTGGACGCCCGCCTGTCGGGCGCCGCGCGCCATGGCGTGCGGGTAGGCGCCGCTGCCCGCCACAATTGCCAGCGTGTGCGGGATTTCCATGGCTACTTTTGGTGCTCCACCAGCGCGTAGGCGTTGTGGTTGTGGATGGATTCAAAGTTCTCCGCCTCCACTTTGTACCAAGTGATCGCCTCTTCGCGGTTGGCGCGGACCGCGACGTTGCGCACCAGGTCCTCTACAAAAACGGGGTTGTCGTAGGCGCGCTCGGTGACGGCCTTTTCGTCGGGGCGCTTCAGGACGCTGTAGAGCTCGCAGGAGGCGGATTGTTCGACAAGTTGGATGAGGTCCTCGATCCAGACGGGCTGCGTGGAGCGTACCGCAAAGGTGACCTCCCCGCGCTGGTTGTGGGCGCCCCGTTCGCTGATGGACTTGGAGCAGGGGCACAGTGTAGCAACCGGCACGATCACTGTGGCGACAAAGTCGAAGACGCCCTGTTTGAGCGTGGCGTTGAAGCGCACGTTGTAGTCGATGAGTCCCTTGATTCCGGAAACTGGCGCCGCCTTTTCCATGAAGTAAGGAAACTCAAAGTCGACGTGTGCGCATTCTGCGTGGAGGCGGTCGGCTAGCATTTCCAGAAGGCCGCGGACGCGGTCGATGTGGAGTTCGGCGCCGCAGGCGTTGAGGGCCTCCACAAAACGGCTCATGTGGGTGCCCTTAAAGCGCTCCGGCAGGTCGACCGTCAGGGCGACTGAGGCGATGGTGTGCTGTTCCGCGTGGGCCTTGTCGCGGATCCGCATCGGGTAACGCAGGTTTTTGACCCCGACCCGGTCGATGGCGATGTTGCGGTGGTCGGGCTCGTTCTGGGTGTCTTTGAGGTGGGTCAGTTCCGTAGGAAGCATCGGTAGAGAGGTTGGATTTGGCGGAGGAGCAGGGGGGCTCAATGGTGCCGAAGGAGGGTGGGATGACAGAGGGCCGCGTTGGGCTCGGGGTAGTCGAGGGTGTAGTGAAGGCCGCGGCTTTCGCGGCGGAGCAGCGCCGAGTCCACGATCAGGGCGGCCACGGTACAGAGGTTGCGCAACTCCAGAAGGTCCGTGGTGACCTTGAAGTTCCAGTAGAACTCCTGAATTTCGCGGTCGAGGTTGCGCAGGCGCGTCGCCGCGCGTTGGAGCCGTTTGGTGGTGCGCACGATCCCCACGTAGTCCCACATGAGGCGGCGGATCTCGTCCCAGTTGTGGTAGATTACCACCATTTCGTCGAGGTCCTGCGCCTCGCCTGCGGTCCATTCCGGGAGGGGGAAGTTGTTGCGGCCGTTTTCGGCGTCCAGGGTGCGCGTCCTTTGGATGAGTTCGTTGCAGCGGTGGGCGATGGCCACGGCTTCGAGAAGCGAGTTGCTGGCCAGTCGGTTGGCGCCATGCAAACCGGTACACGCGACTTCACCGATGGCGTACAGGCCGCGGAGGCTTGTGGCACCGTCTCCGTCGGTCTGGACCCCGCCGCACTGGTAGTGCGCGGCCGGCACCACGGGAATGCGTTCCTTGGTGATGTCGATTCCAAACTTGCGGCAGGTGCCGGCGATGTTGGGGAAGCGCTCCAGGATGAATTCGGGCGCCTTGTGGGTGATGTCCAAGTACATGCAGCGCGCGCCTGTGCGCTTCATTTCGGCGTCGATGGCGCGCGCCACCACGTCGCGGGGGGCTAGCTCCCCGCGGGCATCGTAACGGTCCATGAAGCGGCGCCCCTTTTTGTCGACCAGTCTGGCGCCTTCGCCGCGTACGGCTTCTGAGATCAAGAAGGAACCGGCCTCGGGATGGTAGAGGCAGGTGGGATGGAACTGGATGAATTCCATGTTGGCGATGCGCGCGCCCGCCCTCCAGGCAATGGCAAGCCCGTCGCCGGTGGCGATCGCCGGGTTGGTGGTGTAGAGGTAGACCTTGCCGCAGCCGCCTGTGGCGAGAATGACCCGGTCGGAGCGCAGGGTGAGCACCTCGCCGCTGGCTTGGTTAAGCACATAGAGGCCGAGGACCCGGTCTTCGCTGGCGAAGCCGAGCTTGCTCAGGGTGATGAGGTCCACCGCCATGTGGTGCTCAAAAACGTGGATCTGAGGATGGTGCTCAATGGCGTCGAGGAGGGCGCGCTCGATTTCCCGGCCGGTTACGTCGCGGGAGTGGAGAATCCGGCGTTTGGAGTGGCCTCCTTCTTGGGTGAGGTCCAGTTCAGCCGCGGCGCTTCCCGCGGGCTGGCCCGGGACCTCCTTTGAATCAAAGCGCACGCCCAGCTCAATGAGCTCGCGCACGCGGGCCGGGCCCTCGGAAACGATGGCGCGGGTGATGGCCTCGTCACAGAGACCGGCGCCCGCTTCGAGCGTGTCCCTGAGGTGCAGTTCAACGGAGTCCTCCGCGCTGGTGACACACGCGATGCCGCCCTGCGCGTAAACGGTGTTGGATTCGCGTTTGTCTGCTTTGGTTACAAGGGCGACGTTGCCGTGTGCCGCCGCTTTGAGAGCGAAAGACAAGCCGGCGATGCCGCTGCCAACCACCACGTGGTCGTATCGGGTCATGGGCCGTCCATTGTGCAGGGCACAGCCGATTGGTGCAGCACAAAAGAAGAGGGGCCTCTGCTCCCATGGCGCAACTGGGTGGCTGTGTTTCGAGGCTGGAGTCGGGGGGCGGTTGCGGCTACTCAGTGCGCATGAATTCTTCCCGCCCTCTTCCCTTGCAGGTTGTCGCCTCCCTCAAAACGGCGGCGGCTCAGTTGGACAACAACAAGGTGCTGGTCGGGTTTGACGGTTTCGTGGACAACATTCTCCACGTGGTGAAGACACGGGAATCCGCGTCCAAATACACCCGGATGGATAGGATGACAGACTTCGCAGAGCGGATCTCCAGCGCGGCGGGTTTGAGCGCCAACATGGAGATGGTGGTGCAGATGCAGAAGCTGGGGGGGAACGGCCCGATCATGGCGAACGCCCTGGGGGCGCTGGGCTCTGCGGTGACTTACATCGGTAATCTTGGGGAGGGGACGGTACATCCGGTTTTCAGTGAGTTTGCAAAATCGGCCAAGGTGCATTCGATCGCTGAGCCCGGGGTGACGGATGCCATCGAGTTTGACGACGGGAAGCTGATGTTCGGCAAGCACGAGAGCCTGCGCGAGGTGAACTGGGCCAACCTGCTCAAGCACGTGCCTGAAAAGCAGCTGGTGAAAATCTTCTCCCAGAGCAGTTTCATCGCGATGGTCAACTGGACGATGCTCACGCAGATGAAGGGTATCTTCCAAAAGGTGGCCAGCGTCATCGCCCCGCAGCTGACGGGCCCGAAGCGCATCCTGTTTTTCGATTTGGCGGACCCCGAGAAACGTTCTGCCGAGGACATCCGGGATGCTCTCAAGCAGATCTCGAAGTTTGAAAAGCATTTCCGGGTGGTGCTCGGGTTGAACCTGCGCGAGAGCTACCAGGTCGGCGAGGTGCTCGGCGTGCCGCATCCCGGCGAGAGCCAGGTTGATGTGACCTCGCACGCGCTCCGCCTGCGCGAATTGCTGGATATCGACACGGTTGTGGTGCACCCAACCCAGTTCGCAGCGGCCGCGAACGAGCACGGGGCGACTTGTGTGGAAGGCCCCTACACGGCGAAGCCAAAAATCACCACGGGCGCTGGGGACCATTTCAACGCGGGCTTCTGTACGGGGTTGATTCTGGGACTGGACCTGGCGCAGAGCCTGCAAATTGGGGTGGCCACCTCCGGTTTCTACGTGCGCAACGCAAAGAGCCCAAAAATTTCGGATCTGAGCAAGTTTCTCAAAACACTCTGAGTCCTGGTTGAATCCGCCCCTCCGAAAGGTGGCAGGAGCCCTGAGGAGGACTGGCAGAATCGCTTAAAACTCCAACTTCGGAAGGCTGGACTGGGCGGGGAGGGGGGCGTTGACGGGGGCGCCTTCTCCGGGGCGCACTGCTTGCACGCGGGGGGGCTCGGGCCCTTCTGTGGCGGAGGGCTTTCCTGTGGGGGCCTTGTTGTCCAGAGGAGCCGCCTTTCCGCTTTCGCGGAAGTTTTTAATTTCGAGGGCGGCCTGTTCCGAACGCAACGCGTTGAAAGGATCCTCCCCAAGGACGGTGGGCGCCTTGAGTGCCACCGGGGTGACCGTACTCAAATCCATGGCGAGCTCCACCCTCGGCTGGGCGCCTTCTTCAGAACGCCGGCGCCGCGCCCTTTTGGGGCCGTGGACGTCGCAGGTCTCGTCCGGCAAAGGCCGCTGGGCAATGGTGAGCCAGGCCTCCATCGTGGTGGAGACTGCCTCTCCGCCCGGGCCTTTTTCCTGGCAGGCGGCGATCGGGGCGTAGCCTGATTTTGTGCAGACCTGGCAGCGATGCAGGTCTTCCGGTCTCTGAAACTGGCGTGGCGGATACTTGGCGAGGGAAGCCGTCATCACTTCCGTCCAGATTGGCAACGCGATGTCGCTTCCGAAGGCGCCCCGGTAAATCTGGGTGCGCGGCTTGTCGAAGCCGGACCACACCCCGCAGGTCAGTTCGCTGGAATAGCCCAGAAACCACACATCTGTGAAGTCGTAGGCGGTGCCGGTCTTTCCCGCGAAGGGGAGGTTTTTGAGTCCGTACGAGGTGAATGCCTTGGCGCCGGTGCCGTGGGCGAGGGCTTCGCTCAGGCATTCGTGCACCTGGAAGGCGACACCGGGCTTGAGCACGGGTTCGCGGGCTGGGCTTTCCTGGAAGATCAACCGGCCGCTGCTGTCCTCGATACGCTCGATGATGTAGGACTTTGCGGGGCGGGAACCGATGTTGGGAAAGGTGGTGTAGGCCAGGGTCAGCTCCATCAGGGAGAGTTCGCTGCTTCCCAGGAAGGAGTAGGGGAAGGGGCGTACGGGCGATTGGATGCCTGCGGCCTTTGCCGTGGAAGAGACGGCTTCAAGGGAGGCTTTCAGATCGTCGGCGATGAGCATTCCAAAGCGCACGGTGGCTGCGTTTTTAGAGCGGATCAGCGCGTTGCGGCAGGGGATGAGGCCGTCGTAGGGGGTGTCGGATTGCTCCCTGGCCCATTCCCCGAGAATGCCGCTGGTACCGCCCACCATGACCTTGCGGTTGTCCATGACGGTGTCCTGAACGACGGTCTGGGGATGCAGGCCGCGCTCAAAGCCGGCTGCGTACACCAGCGGCTTGAAGGCGCTGCCCGGGGGCTTTTTGGATTGGGAAACCCGGTTGAATTCGCTGTGCTGCACGTCGCGACCTCCGACCAACACGCGGATGGCTCCGTTGGAATTGTCCAGCGCGACCACGGCCCCTTGCAGGTATTCCGGCTTGGGTGCGGGTTCCTCTGCGCCGGCGGCGACGCGCTTTTTCCAGGCCCGGTACACCGGCTCAAAGCCCGTAAGGGTGGGCTTTCCTTGGAAATCGGAGCGGCGCTCGACCAGATCCATCTGTTTGAGGAGCGCGGCCTCGGCCTTGCGCTGGAGGTTCAGGTCGATGGTGGTGTAGATCCGGTAGCCCTCGCTCATGGCGCTTTCCAGGCCCGCAATCTTGGCCATCTGCGACTGCACCAACGCGGCGGCGTAGCTTTCCTGCACGATGGAACGCTTGTTTTTCACCAGCGGATCGTCCTCCCGGGCCGCCTTGTAGTCGGCTTCGGAAATGGTTCCCAGGTCCCGCATCCGGAGCAGGACATAATTGCGCGCGTCAATGCAGGCCTTCCGGTTGCGCCACGGGGAAAGGTGGTTGGGGCTGCGCAACAGTCCTGCCAAAAGGGCGGATTCCGCCAGGGAGAGCTCCTTGGCGCTCTTGCCAAAGTAGCCCTGTGCCGCCGCTTCCGCCCCGTAAAAGCCGCTGCCGAAAAACACCCGGTTGAGGTAGAGCTCGAGAATCTCCCCCTTGGAATGGAGTCGTTCCACCTCCCAGGCGACAAACATTTCGAGCACCTTCCTCTTAATGGAGCGGTCCTTGCTCGGGAGCTCCTCGGTGAAGGTGTTCCGGGCCAACTGTTGGGTCAGGGTGCTGGCGCCCTCCCTCCCGCGGCGGGCCCGCAGGTTTTTGGAAAGCGCGCGTGCAACGCCAAAATAGTCGACGCCCCCGTGGCTGTAGAAGCGCGAGTCCTCGACGGAAACCACCGCCTGTTGGAGGTATTTGGAAAGATCGCCCAGCGGCTTTTCATCCCGGTTTTTAATGAAAATCCGGCCGATGAGCTCGGCGTTCCTGTCGAAAATCTGGCTCCCTGACTCCATTTCCCGCAGCCGGCGGTAGTCCAGTGCCGCTGCCTTGCCCGACCAGACAAAATACTGCCAGGCGCCCACCCCGGCACCCAAAAGGCAGAGAACGCCGCCGCCGATGGCGACCACCTTGAGCGAGCTGCGCAGGCGCGCAATGACGCCGCGGAGACCGTAAGGCTTTCTGCGCTGGTTAGTGTAATCGGTCATGTCTGGTGCAAAGGGATGTGCAATTTCCCGTGTCTTGGGGCCGCTGCCAACAGCTAAAGTGGGTTGAGCGCCTCGATCTCGGCGTGGAGGGAGAGCGGGCGTTCATCCAGGCTGTGGACTTGGACGAGCCCAATCCAACTGCTGCTCAGAAATATCGAGGAGGCCTCCAGGAGCATTTCCTTGGTGACCGGCGCTTCCTTTACGGAAAGGTGTTGAAGAGTCCATGCCCGGACCACCCCGTCGCGCGCCCCGCACTGGAGGCTTGGGGTCAGCCAGCCGGCCGGGGTTTTGACAAAGGCGTTCGCCATGCAGGCCCCGGTAAGCCTGCCGTCGGGAAGGAAAAGGAGGGCTTCATCCGCCCCTTGGAGGCGCGCCTGTCTGAGTGCCTCGGCGTTGGCCCAGTAGTTTGCGGTCTTTAATCCGCCGAAGGGCGGCAGGTGGGGATCCGGGTGGCTGCGCACCGCGTAGGTTGCGGGCTGGAAGGGTGTCCTGGGCTCGAAGAGCACCATCACTCTGCACTGCTCGGCGGGAGCCGCGGGCGCGCCGTCGCCAGCGGTGATGTAGACGCGCACCACACCGGTCCCATTCAGGCTGCCCAGATGCTCCGGGAGGGCAGAAAGCGCTTTCGCAGGAGGAAGGAAACCGCATCTGAGGGTGGTCGCGCGCAGCCGTTCCAGATGGGGTCCCAGAAAGCCTGGCGTTCCTTCAAAAATCCGGAGCGTCTCAAACACGGACATTCCGTAGCGGAAGCCCCTGTCCGAGATGGGCAGGGAGCGTTCGGGCACGTAGCCGCCGTCTAGCCACAACCATGAATGCATGCCTTTGGATTTCACTTGGTCAGGGAGACGGGAAAAGTCGAAGAGTCTGGATGCTAGGTTACGCCACCCAGCCGTAGTCCCGGTACTCGTAGGCAAACGTGCCGTCAGGCTTGCAGGTGACCACGCCGAAGCCTTCCGGGTTTCCCGCCACCTTGCCTTTCCACCACATCCCGCAGACGGCCCCGCCTTGGATGAAGGTGGTCTTGTTGTAGTGGGAAAGCTCGATGCGCTCCGAAACGTGTCCGTGACCACAAAGGACGAGTTTGACGTTAAAGCTGCCCAGCACCTTCCGGACGAGGTGACCGTTGTTGATAAGCCCCTTGGGGCCCTCGCCCTTTCTCGGATCTGCGTTGAACTGTCCCCAGACGGAGACGAACGGGATGTGTGTCGAGACGATGATGGGCGTCTGCTTTCCGGTCTTGGCCAGGTCGGCTTTGAGCCACTCCAGTTGGGCGTCGTCGATCCAGCCGTAGTAGTCCCCGGAGGTCTCATCCAGCGCAACGGAATCCAAAATGATGAAATGCCAGCCCCCGTGGTCAAAGCTGCGGTAGGTGTTCCCTTTGCCGTACTTCTCCGCAAAGTAAGCTTTGCCGTATTCCGGGGCGTTTTTGCCAATGAGCGCCTTGTGCGACCACCCGCCGATGTCGTGGTTTCCAATGGTGTGGTGCGCCGGAAGACGCAGCGCCTTCATCGCATCGTCAAAGCATGCCCACTGGTCCCGCACGTAGGAGGCCTCTTCATCGAGTGCGTCCATGATCAGGTCCCCGCCGGTGAGCACAAAAGCGGTGCTCTGGGGAAGGGCGTTGACCGCCTGTACGCAGAGCCGCAGGCCTTCGGGGGCGCGCAGTTTGGGGGTGACGTGGATGTCGGTGAGGTGGGCGAAGCTGAAAGAGCCGTCCGCTGCGGGCGCCGACTGGGCGCCAGGAGCGTTCGAGAGGAGCGGGGTTTGGGAGATCCCGAAAAGACCGCCGGCGAGTCCCAGCAGGGAACGACGGGTAAGGGGGGAGGAGTTCGACATGGTTGAAGGTTTGCAACATGGGGCTCATTTGCAACGCCGCAGGCGCGGATTGTTGGAATCGTTTTTACGGGCAATGGTGAATCTGGCTTTGGTTCCCGCTGTGTTTTGGTTTGTGCTAAGGCGTATGAGCAAAACCACCCCCCGTTCCCGCCTGCTCCCTTTGGGGGCTTCCCTCTGTCTTGTCCTCGCGCATTCCCCGGTTGCCGGTGCCGCCGACGAGTGGCCTCAGTTCCGCGGTCCCACTGGCGACGGAGCCGCGAAGGCGGTGGGCCTGCCGGACGCACCGACCGAGGGGGCCGGGGTGGTGTGGAAGACCGCCATTCATGGGAAGGCCTGGTCCTCGCCGGTGGTTTCCGGAGAGCGCATCTGGTTGACGACCGCTTCTGAGGACGGCACCGAGCTTTTTCTGGTGGTGGTGGATCGTGAATCGGGGCGGATCCTGCGCGACGAAGTGGTTTTCAAGGTGGAAAACCCCCAGTTTTGCCACAAGTTCAATAGCTACGCCTCCCCCACACCCGCGATCTCCGGCGGCAAGGTCTATGTCAGTTTTGGCTCCCCGGGGACCGCGTGTTTTGACGAAGCCAGCGGCGCCAAGCTCTGGGAGCGGCGTGACTTCGTGTGCAACCACTTCCGTGGGGCGGGTTCCTCGCCGGTGGTCTGGCGCGACTCGCTGCTGCTTCACTTTGACGGGAGCGATTTCCAGTACGTGGTGGCGTTGGACCGGCACACCGGCAAGACGCTCTGGCGCACCGAGCGGACCGTGGATTTCAAGGATCTGACAGCAGAGGGCAAGCCGACCGGGGACGGCGATTTCCGCAAGGCGTTCGCGACCCCCGCCGTGGTGGAGTGGGAGGGGAAATCAGTCCTGCTGAGCAGCGGTGCGAAGTGCCACTACGCTTACGACCCGGCCACCGGTAAGGAACTCTGGCGGGTAGAGGAGAGGGCGCAGCACAGCGCCAGCGAACGGCCGTTGTTTTGGCGCGGGACGGCGTTTTTCCAGAGCGGGTTTAAGGGCCAGATTCTGGCGGTGAAGCTGGGGGGGAGCGGCGTGCTGGAGGAGTCCCAACTGGCGTGGCGGGTGAAGAAAGGGGTGCCGAGCAAGCCCTCGATGCTGCTGGTGGACGGCATGCTGTACATGGTGGATGACTCGGGGATTGCCTCCTGTGTGGACGCCACCTCGGGCGAAGTGGT
>CANJYI010000057.1 GCA_947478975.1 Chthoniobacteraceae bacterium | reverse complement strand
GTTCAACTTGGTTGTCGGTGAAAAGGCTGTTTTTGCAGGACTGGCCGGAGTGCAGAACGTCCTGTCGCGCGTGACCGGGGGGGCTTCTAGCATCAACGGGCGGATCGAATGCTCCACAAATCTTTTTCTGATCAATCCGGCTGGGATTGTTTTCGGACCGAACGCCTCCATTGACGTCGCGGGGGCCTTTTCGGCCGCGACGGCCGACTACATCAAGCTCTCGGACGGCGCCCGCTTTAGCGCTACTGCTTCACTTGGCGAAGGGGATTCCCTCACGAGTGCGCCGGTGAGCGCCTTTGGTTTTTTGTCGGCGAAGCCGGCGGCCATTCAGTTCAATCAGACTCAACTCGCGGGAGGGGCCGGGGGCGAAATGTTTTTCGCGGCCGGCGACGTGAGTTTGGATGCCGCAGTTTTGGCTGCGGCTTCGGGGCGTATTGGCCTTGTGGGGGTGGCCTCACCCGGGGTCGTGCCTGCGGGGGTGTCGGCGCTGGCAGCAGCCAATGCGGCGATCGTTCCCGTCATGGGTCAGGTGGGGTTGAAAAACGGCGCGAAGGTCGACGTGAATGGTTCGGCCGGAGGCCGTGTGGTGATTCGAGCCGGCAAGTTCCAGATGACAGAACGCTCCAGCATCAATGCGGAGCATTCCGGGCCGGGAATCGGCGGGGGAATCGATGTGCGCACCACCGAGTCGGTGAGCCTCAGTAACGGCGCAATCAAAGCCAATGTATGGGGGACAGGCGACGGAGGGGAGGTCTATGTGGCGACTGGTGAACTTTCCATACTCGGGGACTATCTGGGCGGTGTTTTCGCGGACAGCCACGGGGGAGGATCGGGGGCGGCAGTGCGACTGAATGCGGGGCGCATTTTCATTGAAAACGGCTTTGTGAGTGCGAAGGCATTGAGTTCCGGCCGCGGCGGCGACATCACGGTGAATGCTGAAAATATTTCGATAAAAGGTTATGGAGGTGGTATTTCTGCAGAAGCATACGGGGCTGGGTCAGGCGGAAATATTGTGATCAACGCGCCAACCGTGTCTCTGGATGGAAGTGTCTATCTGAACGTGAACTCCTCCGGACAGGGCAACGCTGGTTCTGTGCGCGTGCGTTCCACTGAGCTGACTCTCACGGGCTACGCAGGCGTCTATGCCTCCACCACGGGCGCTGGGAATGCGGGGGGGATCGAGCTGTCCGCCACGCGTTTGTCGATCGACAGCGGGTACGTGTTTTCGTTTGCAAGCGGTGTTGCGACGGGACACGCAGGTGGCGTTGCGGTCCAGGCAGATGTTTTTTCGCTCTCAAATGGGAGCGAGCTCAATTCCAGCAGCAAGGGCGCCGGCAGGGGGGGGGACATCTCCATATCGGCGGGAGAAGCCACCATCGATGCCTCCTTCGTCAATGTGGACACCAGCGGGGCCGGCCCCGGGGGGAATATTGTAATCCGCGCGCCGGACTTCCTCCTCACCGGGTATGGCACCGTCTCCGCAAATGCGTCCTCCGCGGGCGCCGGAGGGAACATCGAAATTGCGGCCACCCGGCTCTCAATTTCCGAGAAGTTTACCGGTGCCGGAAATGGCGGGGGCTATGTGAAAGCAGAAACTTCGGGGGCGGGCGCCGGCGGGAGTGTGAAGTTGCTCAGTAGTGAGTTGCTAATCTCCGGATACGGTGGAGTGTTTACCGGAACCACTGGGAGGGGCGGTGCGGGAACGGTGCTTAGTGAACCGGGAAGGGTTTCGTTTGTATCGGGGCAGGCGGTGGTTTTCCCAGTGTCCGGGGGAAAGCTCGAGATCGCGAACGGCTACATTTCAAGTGACGTGGGACCTGGGGCGACGGGTCCGGGCGGACTGGTGAAGATTCGCTCGGGCGTGTTCAAAATCGGGGGCGATGCCGGCGGGGTGTCTGTGGGCACGGAGGGACCGGGCAAAGGCGGGGACGTGGAACTCGAAGTCGAGCGGCTTTCCCTCAGCGGCCCCGTTTACATTAGTGCCCGGTCCAGATCCGCAGGAGCGAGCGGGATGATTCATGTCTACGGGGCGAAGGAGGTGAGTCTGACCGGCTACAGTGGTATCTTTGCCAGCAGCGAAGGTTCCGGTGTTGCAGGCAGCGTGTTTCTCGATTCGGAACGCGTGGTTCTGCAAGGTAGCTATATTTGGGCCAACACCTCCGGCTCAGGCGATGCCGGTGAGGTGTCGATTGTCGCCTCCAAGAGCTTGAGCATCGACGGGCGTGGCGGCATGGGAGTCACCGGGGTCTCCGTGAGTTCCCGGTTGGGCGCCACCGGTCTGGGTGGTCGAATCCGTGTAACGGCGGGCAATGTCTCAATTTTTGGGAATGCGGAAGCGGAGAGCGGCATCACTGCGCGCTCGGTTACGCCCTCTTCTGCAGGCTCTATTGTTCTGGATGTGGCCAGTCTTTCCATGGACGCCGCCGCCTCGGTTTCCAGTGCCAACATGATGGCCGCCAATCTGAGCGGCCAAAGGGGGAACGCCGGGAGCGTGCGTGTTGAAGTCGCAGGCAGGCTGATGATGGATGGTGCGAGCGTGATCACAACGGAGGCTCTCCACGGCGACGCCGGCGTCCTGACACTCCACATCGGCTCAGCCCTTCAGATGAAAAACGGGAGCTCCCTGACGGCTAGCGCTCCCCTGGGATTGGGCGGAAACATCGAAGTCACCGCCCGTGACGTCATCGATATCAACCGTTCCAGCGTCTCGGCTATGGCCAGCGTGCAGGGAGGCAATGTCTTCATTGACCCCCATTTTGTGTTCGTGGACCACGGGTTGATCAGCGCCCAGTCCTACGGGGGCGGACGCGCTGGAAACCTGACGATTGAGTGCGATTATTTTTTCTCAAACGAAAGCCTCGTGTTTGCGTCCGGGGCGCTCCAGATCTCAGCAATCAACACCAACATCGCAAATGCAGTGGCGTCCCTGAGGGGCCAGTTTGCCCCCGCCTCCGGGCAGTTGCAGGAGCGTTGTGCAATGAGTTTGGGGGGGGATGTCAGCAGCTTTTTAGTCGTCGGCCGGGGAGGCCTGGCCTCGGACGCCGCCGGTCCCTGGCTTGAAAGCGCGGTTTGGCGCCGGGGCGTTAAAAAGCGCTGACGGAGATTTGGAAGTGGATTCCGTAATCCTGAAGGCTGCTTTTGGAGTTCTGCAAACGGACCAGTGGCTGCCCCCAGTAGAGAGACGCTTCCGCCTTCTGTGAAAGGCGCAACAGGATGCCGACACCTGCGCTGCTGAGCGTCTGCGCTCCATCGTTTGCCTTGCGATTGTCCCAGCCTTTGCCGATGTCAAAAAACGGGGCAAGCGACAGGGCCGGCTCTTGGTTTTTTCTCAGCCACAGCGGTATTCTCACTTCTAATGAAGTGAAGACGCCATTGTCCCGCAGGAGCTGGTTTTCATGATAGCCGCGCACACTCTGTGCTCCGCCCAGGCTGAATTGTTCGAGTGAGAGCAGCGCATCGTTGGCCAGCTGTGTGTTTGCCCTGAGGACTACGAGGGTGTTTCTCAGCAAGCTGCTGCCCAGCGTGTTTGAACGCTGTTGGTCGATGGGCGCATCGAATATCCTGCGGAGGTACTGGACCTGGGTCATCCACGCGGTGAACCGGCTGTCGGGAATAGCCTCACCGGTCGAAGAGGGAACCTGCTTGGAGGCGTCGGAGGCTCCGAGCCCGTGGAAGCCGCAGCTGAGCGTGGAACGCAACGAAAAAACCTGAAGCTGTGTGCGGTTGGTCCAGTCGATCGTGAAGCGCGTCGCAAAGACGTCGGACTCGCCGTTGATTGCCCCGGGGGACAAACTGAAGGGAACCCCTAAAAGGCTGGTCTCGCTGTGCTTGCGGGCGGCTGAAACGCTCGCTGAAACGGAGTTTCCCAGCGTGTTGACAAGCTGCTGGCGCAGCCGCAAACCGATCTCCTCGGATTGGCTTTTGATGTCTAGTGCCGCGAAGGTTTCGTCAAGAACCCCCGAGTTGCTCCGGTTGGCGTTGATTCCGACGGAGGTTCCCCAGGGGGTGACGGGGAATTCATAGTTTACGGCGACGTTCTCAATTTCGTCTCCGTAAACACTGCCGTCTTTGGTTGCGTGGGCGGCGAGCCAGCGGAGCTCGAGCGGGTCGTTGAGGCCAAACAGATTCAGGTCGGCGAAGCGAAACTCCGCGGCGCCCTCGCCGACGCTTGGCGGGCGCTTGTTGCTCAGTTCCATATCCAGGCGAAACGGGTGCTCGTCCTTGATCGCCGCGTGCAGGATGCTTTCGCCCGGCAGCCCGCCGGGCTTCAATTCCGCATTTATCCTCGCAATGCCGGGGTTTTGCCGGAGCAGTTGGAGCCCGGTTTTGAGCGTGTTGAAGTTGACGGGTTCGCCTGCGGCCCGCTGCAGCTGTGACTTCAACCACGCATTCCGGAACCACTTGTTGCCTACCAGTTCCACCTCGGTGAGCCGCCCCTCGACTACTTCAATGTGGATGGTCCCCCCCTCCACCTCCTGGTCGGGAAGCACTGCCCCGGAGTTGACGTAGCCGGCGTCGACATATTCCCGCGTCACTGCAACCCTAGCCTTCTCAAGCTCCGTCTCGGTGATGTTCCGTCCGGCATAGGGTGCAAGCACCCGGGCAAGGTGGGCACTAGAAAACACGGTGTTACCTGTGAACTCAAATTTGCTTACATAAGTTTGAAACCGGTTTTCAGAAGCAGGGAGCTGCGGCGCAGGGTTCTGGTTCTGGAACAGGCTGGCCTTGGGAAGAACGGGCGCAAGTGTGTCGGGGGCCAGCCCGAGTCTGTATTTGGGAAGCGCAGGGCTTGGGCCCGGTGAAACAGGAACCAAGCGGATCTCATCCCCCAACAACGGATCCTGCGCCTGGATTTGGCTCGCCCCCGTTGCTGCGGAGTCCTGCGCACAGACCCGAAGTGAGGCATGGATAACGAAGGCAGTTGCAATGAAAGGGAGGGTGGCGCGCATTCGGTGGCAGGTGGCTGGCGCCGAGCGGATGCCAATCTCGGAATCACAGCCCGGGGTGTGCAGCCGCTCACAAGCGTTCGCCTAATGAGTCCACACTATTTTGGAAGCGAGTGTTGAGCAATGGAGCAGGATTGGCCCGGTAAAGTTTATGAGCCGACGGCACACTGCGCACCAGGACGTGCCGAGGTACAATGCCCTCCCTGATGCGGGGCCACCCACCGGCCGCCTGCTATCGTCCCAGTTCTGAGGGTTCGTCACGCGCCGAGGCCAAAGCGGCTCTCTGCCAACGCGTAGAGGGGCCGCCACAGCAGTTTGTTCATCAGCACGACCAGGAGCGCCATCATCCCAACTCCGGCGGCAAGCTCCCCGCCGTTGTCTTTTTGCGTTGCCTCGGCGATCAGGCTGCCCAACCCCTCGGCCTTCAGGGTGGTGCTTCCCCACGTGGCCACTTCTGCAACGATACTGGCGTTCCAGGCTGCTCCTGCTGCCGTGCAGGCGCCTGTAACCCAGGCAGGAAAAACCGCGGGAAGCAGCAGGAACTTCCAGCGGCTGACACCCCGGAGGCCATAGCATTTGGCGGCCTCGCGCAGGTCGTTTGGAATGGAGGCTGCGCCGCCGGTGACGTTGAACAAGATGTACCACTGCGGCCCAAGGGCGAGCAGCAGGATGCTTCCCCAATTCATTGAAACGTGGTGGGAAACAAAGAAGCCGACGATGAAGGGAAAGGTCATGTTCACCGGAAACGACGCCGCCATTTCAAAAAGAGGCTGGAGCACGCGGGTTGCACGCCGGGATTGCCCGAGCATGACGGCCACCGGGACCCAAATGGCCGAGGCAAGCGCGGTCATGAGCAGCACACGCAGGAGGGTCAGAGCGGACAACCACACTATCCTTGGGAGGTCCACGTCCTGAAGTTCGTGCAGAAGGAGGGGGAGGGCGCCGGCGGTGCTTTTTATGGCGAGCAATGAGAGCACGCTCAGCGCACAGAGGGCGCCGATGCGACACAGGCCCCAGAGGGCTTTCAGGGCGGAGGCGGCTCTGGGGAGCGTTTTTTGGAGGTTTGCCCAGTTCCGGCGTCTGATGGGGGCTGCGATATTGGCTTCGAGCCAGGCGGGTAGACGCGAGGCCTGCAGCAGTCGATACACCGGCGACCGGGGCTTGGAGTTGCCGGATAAAAGCTCTAGCTTAAACTTTTCCGACCAGTCCAGAAGCGGACGCCAGACCAGTTGGTCGGTGAGCAGGATGACGGCCAGCATAGCGGCTATGGCCCGCAGCGCCCCCGATGTATCGGCGGTATCCAGTGAGGCCGCCATCAGGGAGCCGAGTCCGGGCAGTTGGATGCGCTGTTGCAGGACGGTGACCGCCTCGCTTTGGACGACAAAAAACCAGCCTCCCCCGAAGGAGAGCATCGCATTCCACACGAGGTTGTTTGCAGCTGCGGGGAGTTCCAGAACAGTGAACCGCTGCCATCGGTTGAGGTGACAGACGTGCGTGGCCTCTTGTAAATCCGCTGGCAGGCTTCTGAGGGATTGGTAAAAGGCGAAACACAGGTTCCACGTTTGCCCGGTAAAAATAGCAAAGATGCTGGCGCATTCCATTCCAAGAAGGCTGTGGGGGAAGAGCCCCAGAAAGAGCGGCGCCGTGGCGGAAAGGAAGCCGAGGACGGGCACCGACTGGAGCACGTCGAGCAGAGGCAAGAGAATGGCCCGCGCCCATCGGTTGTGCGCTGCGGCATAACCAGTGCCCAAGGCGAAGGTGAGTGAAAAGCCGAAAGCAATCCACATGCGCAGGACCGTTCTGCCGGCGTAATAGGGGAGGCTCGAAATGTTCTGGTCCAGAGGCTTTTGAGAGACATCAAGGGGTGCGAGCATTCCGGCTCCCAGATTCTGGAGGCTCCAGAGCAGGGAGGCTACGGCGGCTAGAAGCAGGAAATCCAGCCACCGGAGCCGGGGTCTGGCCCCGGGCGCGCCCAGCGCATGAGGAAGCTCACGCACAAAGGGCCCTCCGGTTTTCGCGCACGTGCCGAGAGCCGGAGCCGCCCAGTCCTTTGGACGGAGCGAGGCGCGGCCAAAGGGGGGGCGCTCCTGCGTTGAAAAGGTTTCCCGCGCGGCCTAGGATGGGGCTGTGCACTCCAATCCTCCAGCCGCGCGCCTTCTTCCGGGCGATCTCCGACCCATTTATGAAAAGGTGCTCGCGGGCGAGCGGGTCGGGGACGAAGAGGCGCTCGTTCTTTTCAGTCACCGGGATCTCAACGCACTCGGCACGATCGCCAATGTGTTGAGGGAACGCAAAAACGGCAATTTCGCGACCTACATTCGGAACCTGTACGTCAACTATTCCAACGTCTGCATTCTCTCCTGCCAGTTCTGCGCCTTCGGCGCCAAAAAGCGGGAGGCCCACGCCTTTGAACTGTCCATTCAGGAGATGGCGGACAAAGTCAGGCAGGGCCTTGAGCACGGGATCACCGAGGTCCACATGGTGGGCGGGCTCCACCCCACACTCGCCGCCAGCTGGTATGTCGAACTGCTCCAGACGCTGCGTTCGTTGGATCCAAACCTTTTTCTCAAGGCGTTTACCGCCATCGAAATCCGCCACCTTGCGGAGCGGGTCTTCAAGAAGACTGTCGCTGAAACCCTGGAGATCCTCCGGTCTGCGGGCCTCGGCGCCATCACCGGCGGCGGGGCTGAAATCTTTGATCCGGTTGTCCGGGACCGGATTTGTCGGGGAAAGGAGAGCGCCGAGGAATGGCTGGAGGTCCACGAGACTTGGCACCGGATGGGCATGCGCAGCACCGCCACGATGCTTTTTGGGCACGTGGAAACCCTTGAGCAGCGTGTCGACCATTTGAGCCGGTTGCGCGAACTTCAGGACCGCACCGGGGGGTTCACCGCATTCATCCCCTTCGCCTTTGTGCCAGAAACCACCGACATGGCGCACATTGCCCCCGCCACGGCCGTCGAGGAGCTTCGCACCCTGGCGGCAAGCCGGATTTACCTGGATAACTTCGATCATATCACCGCCTATTGGATCAGCTTTGGACTGCCCTTGGCCGCGCTTTCCCTCAACTACGGGGTCGACGACCTGCACGGCACCATCATGGAGGAGAAAATTTTTCACATGGCCGGCGCCAAAACCCCCGTGGGCCAGACACAGGCCGCCTTTGAGAAGGCCATTCGCGAAGCGGGCCGCATCCCGGTTGCCCGCGACACCTGGTACCGCCAGTTGCCGGCCGAGTCTCTGGCACCCGTACCCGCGGCCACGGCATGACCCCGTTTCCCGCCCTCGAAGGACTGCGCATCGGCTGTGTGCAGTACCTCAACAGCCGCCCGCTCATCCACTGCTTCCGCCCCTCTGCGGGTGGCACCCCCGGCGGGCAGGACGTTTATCTGGCCCACCCCGGGACGCTTGCCGCCAGGCTCAGGGAGGGCGCTCTGGACGCCGCCTTGGTGCCCGTCTTTGAGGTGCTCCGCTCGCCTGAACGCTACCGGGTGGTCCGAGGCGTTGCCATCGCCAGTGAGGGCCCCGTTTACAGCGTCTATGTGGCCCACACCGAGCCCCTGGATCGTCTCGATGCGGTACTGGCAGACCCCGCCTCCTTGACCTCCGTGCACCTTTTTCAGGTCCTTGCCGCGGGGAGTCTGCGGCGCTCCCTGCCGCTGCTCGACCCCGAGGTGACGCCTCAGGATTGTGAGGCCATGCGGTTTCGGGGGCGGCTCCTGATTGGGAACCAGGCCATTGATTTTCGGCTGCGCCACGAACCGGACGGGGTCCGGTTTTGGGATCTGGGCCAGGCGTGGACCGAATGGACCGGGTTGCCGTTTGTCTACGCGGTTTGGGTGTTGCGCAGGGAACTGCCCCGGGCCGAGGCGGTGGCTCAGGCTTTTCGGGAGGCTGCTGCCCTTGGGGTTGCGCAGGTGGGGGACATTGCCGCCGGGCAGCGGGAGATTCCCGCGGCCCTTGCACTCCGCTATTTGACGGAAAACATCCGTTTTGGGCTTGGGGCCGGGGAGGTGGCCGGAATGGAGCGTTTTTCATCGGAATTGGAGCAGGGCGGCCACGTGGCGCGTGGGCGTGAGCGTGTGGAGTTTGTCTAGGGCTCGTTCACGGTGGGTTACTTTCCACCGACTCCTCACGGAACGGGCAGTCATCCGCAGATGAAAAAGATGTTCACAGATGCTTCGCGTGGTTTCTTCTCATCTGGTAAATCTGTAAAATCTGCATATGTAATTCTGAATAAGTTATTTATATATTATGAGCTGGCGCGGCTGCGAGCTTCCCATCCCGAACCCAGCCGTGATTGACCGTGGACACGCCCTAGAACGGGAGGGGGTGTTGGGCTTTTGGCGCGGAGGCAGCTGGGTGGCTTGCTTTGGAACGTTCCCCGGGGAGACCTAGGGCCTCTTGCACCTGGGTGTCGCTGACCTGTGGAAAGTGTCTGTAACAGGCGCCCACGGATTGAAACCAGTCCGGCTGCCACGGACAGCGGACTTCGTCGGCCTCGGCAGCAAGCTCCTCACAGGTTTCCTTTGGGGCCACCGGAAGGGCTACCGTCACGCGCGCCGCCCCGGCTTTGCGTGCTGCCGCGATGGCCGCCTTCATGGTGGCACCGGTGGCGGCGCCGTCGTCGACGAGCACCACATGGTTTCCAGCCAGGGGGTGGCTTTTCCGGCCGCCCCTGTAAAGACGCACCCTGCGCTCGAGTTCCACTTCCTCTCTGGCGCAGACGCTGGCGAGCGTCTCCTCCGCGTCCACGATCCAGCGGAGGATGTCTTCGTTGAGGACTTCGGCGCCGTGCTCGGAGATGGCGCCCATGGCCAGTTCGGGATTGCCCGGGGCGGGCAGCTTGCGCACGACAAGGATGTCAAACGGCAGGTTGAGTTGATGGGCTAGGGTATGGGCCAGCGGGACTCCGCCGCGGGTGAGCCCAAGAATGACGGTGTGTGAGGTTCCTCCTTTGTTGGGTTCGGAATTCCTTGGAGGCCAGGGGGAGAGGGCGAGGTCGGAAAGGGTGTCGGCCAGACAGAGAGCTGCCTCTTGACGGTCTTCAAAGGGCTGGGTGCGCGTTTTCATGGTTTTGCTGGGAGGAGCTTGTGGAGAAACCGAGGAGGAAGGTTTTGCTGTTTTGGGGATCCGCTGGGCTGGAGGGGGGGCTCTGGAGTGAGTGGGGTGGAGGGCAGACACCCTTCGCTGCGGATTTGGGGGGGGCGAAGGTTTGAAAAATTTGCAGAAATCCGCCGTCTTAGCGGGTGCTGGCGTGACACTGACTGCCTCCGGGGGGCAGTCTTGGGGACTATGCAGAAGTCTGATGGAATGAATTACGCGCCTGTTGGAAAGCCATCGCCTGTGGTTGCTGCAGGGGAGTTTCCGTTTGCCGCCGTGGCGCTTGATCACGGCCACATCTATGGACAGTGCCGGGGGTTGACTGAGGCGGGGGGAGAGCTGCGTTATGTGTATGATCCGGACCCGGTGAAGGTGGAGAAGTTTTGCCAGACTTTTCCCGGCGTCAAAGCGCTGCGATCCGTGGACGAGGTGCTTGCACAGAAGGACTTGAAATTGGTGGCTTCGGCGGCGATCCCGTGTGACCG
>CANJYI010000056.1 GCA_947478975.1 Chthoniobacteraceae bacterium | reverse complement strand
CCAACCACTCCTACAGCGTCCAGCCTTCGGCCAACCTCAACATCAAGGCCATCCAAGGTGACGACTTCTCCGCCACCGTAAACCTCGGCATCTGGAGTTCCCACTCCAAGCCAGGCAACGAGATTGGTGGGGTGAAGCCCCAGAATCCCCGGAACTGGACAGAGTTTGACTTCACCCCCGGCGTGACGCTCACCTTCGGCAAGATTTCCATCTCCGAGAGCCTCCACTTCTACGACTACCCGAACACAGGGAATGAATCCTTCGAGGGGTTGAACTCGAAGATCTCCTTCGACGACTCCGACCTGCTCGGAGCGCTCGCCTTGCACCCCTCCCTCACCCACATGAAGGAGCTCTCCGGCAAGGCCGCAGTGGCCACTGAAAGCAAAGGCGCTCCAACTGGCGCGGAAAAGGGCGGCAATTACTGGGAGGCCGCGGTGGCTCCCGGAGCCTCCGTTGGCCCCGTGACGGTCACCTTGCCCCTCACCGTGGGCTTCGGTTCCGGCAAGTTCTACCAGAAGGACGGCTACGCCTACTTTGCAGCAGGACTCAACCTCGGCTACGCGCTCCCCATGCCCTCCAACTATGGCAAGTGGGTCGCCACCGCAGGCGCGACCTACTACAACACCGACAAGGAAGTCACTGGCAACAAACAGGAAAACGACCTCGTCGGTTCCCTGGGCCTCGGCGTTGCTTTCTAGTCTGAAGTAGTTCTCCTTACCAGAAAGGGCAGTCCTCCGGGGCTGCCCTTTTTCTTTTGCCCACGCCCTGTGTCCCCGCCCGAAGCGGCCGAAAGTTTCCCTTCGCCTCCGGCCCCCCGCACATGCGAATGTCGCCCATGCTCACCCGTGTAGAAGTCGCCCTCGGCGCGCGCGCTTATTCCGTCCTCAATGGCTCCGGTTGCCTGCCCTCCCTGGGCTCGCTGCTGCGCGAGCACGGCCTGCAGCACTCCAACGCCTTCGTCCTCACCAACCCTCAGGTCGGCGCCCTCTACGGAGCCTCCCTCGAAGCCGCCCTGCGCCAATCAGGCTTCCAGCGGGTCGTCTTCCACGAAATCCCTGCCTCCGAGGAAGGCAAAAACTGGGAGCAATTCTCCCAGACCTGCGCCTCGCTCCTGCACCACTTCCCGGATGCCGGAGCCTCCCCCCTGGTCCTCCTGCTAGGAGGAGGCGTTGTCGGTGATTTGGGCGGATTCGCCGCCGCCGTCTACCGCAGGGGCGTCCCCTTTGTACAAGTCCCCACGACACTCCTAGCCGCGGTGGACTCCAGCGTCGGCGGCAAGGTCGCCGTCAACTTTGGCGGCGTCAAAAACATCATGGGCGCCTTTTCTCAGCCCCGGCTCGTGGTGTGCGACCTGGACACGCTCCGCACCCTCTCGCCTCGCGAGCTGCGTTCCGGCGCCGCCGAGGTCATCAAGTACGGCGCCGTCTGCTGCGGCTCCCTCTTTGCGGACCTGGAGGCGGGCGCCCTCGAACGCCTGCTCGCCCTCGACTCCGAAACCCTAGTGGACGTGGTCACCCGCTGCGTCCGCCTCAAGGCGGCCGTCGTGGAACGGGACGAACTGGACAAGCTGGGCATCCGCAACGTCCTCAACTTCGGCCACACCATCGGCCACGCCCTCGAATTGAGCGCCCACTACGCGCTGACTCATGGGGAGGCGATCTCCGTCGGCATGGTCGCCGCCACGCATCTGGCGGAGCGCCTGGGCGTTTGCGAGCACGGCTTCCTCCAGAGGCTCGAAGCACTCCTACAGCGGGCCGGTCTTCCGCTGCGCTACAGCGGCCACCCGGAGCTGTTCGAGCCCATGCTCCGCGCCCTGCAGCTCGACAAAAAGTTTCGAAACGGCAAAAACCTTTTCGTGCTGCCGGTGCGTCCCGGCGAATGGCAGCAGATGGAGGACGTCCCCTGGCCTCTCGTCCACGAAGCCATGCACGCCGCCCTTTCTTAACCCTTCCCCGCCCCTTTCTTCATGCTGCTCCACTCCCTCGAATTGCCCGGCGTCCGCAAGGTCGCCTCCGGAAAAGTCCGCGAAATCTTTGACCTCGGCGAACACCTGCTGCTCGTCACTACGGACCGCATTTCCGCCTTTGACTGCATTCTGCCCAATCCGATCCCGCGCAAGGGAGAGGTGCTCACCCAGCTTTCGGCCTTCTGGTTTGAGCGATTCGACTTTCTGGAAAACCACATCGTTTCGACGGAGTTTTCAGACTTTCCCGCCTTGCTCCGCCCCTTTGAAGCGGAGCTGCGCGGCCGCTCGATGCTGGTGAAAAAGGCCCAGCCGCTCCCGGTCGAATGCGTGGTGAGGGGCTATCTGGCGGGCTCGGGCTGGAAGGAATACCAGACCCAGGGCAGCGTGTGCGGCATCCCCCTGCCCGGCGGCCTGCTCCAGGCGCAGCAACTGCCCGAAACGCTTTTCACGCCCTCCACCAAGGCCGTTTCCGGCCACGACGAAAACATCGGCTGGGACGAATGCGTGCGGCTGGTTGGAAGCCAGGTAGCCGAAGAGGTGCGCTCGCACTCGGTGAGGCTGTACGAAGCGGGTCGGGCCTGGGCCGCCACCAAGGGAATTCTCATCGCCGACACAAAGTTTGAGTTCGGCCTGCTCGACGGGAGGGTGATCCTCATCGACGAGTGCCTCACCCCGGATTCCTCCCGCTTCTGGCCGGCAGGGGGCTACGCGCCGGGCATGAGCCCTCCCAGCTTTGACAAGCAGTTTGTGCGCGACTACCTGGAGACCCTTGACTGGGACAAGACGCCGCCCGCCCCTGCCCTCCCTGGCGAGGTTGTCGAAGGCACCAGCGCGAAGTATCTGGAGGCCTTCGAGCGCCTCACCGGCGCCCCGCTGCGCTAGGACAACCGGCAACCCCTCGCCGCATGCAAACCGCCATCGAGGACTTCATCATCCACCTGGCGACCGAGCGCGGCCTCTCGGACAACTACCAGCTTTCCACAAGGCTTTCGCTGGAGGCGTTTGCGCTTTGGCTTGGAAAAACCCACGGCCTCAGCGCGCCCGAAGCAATCACCCGCGACCACCTCACCGAGTTTATCGCCCACCGCAAACGGGTGGGGTTTGCACCGGCCTCGATCAAACTCAACACAGTGGCCCTCAAAATCCTGTTCCGGTGGCTGCGCGTGCGCAACCGCATCCCCATGGACCCGGCCGAGTTGCTGCGCCTCCCGCAAACGGAGCGGCAGCTGCCCGAAACGCTCAACGAACAGCAGGTGGAGACCCTTCTGGAGGCGCTCCCCGAAACCGGGGCGCTGGCGCTGCGAAACCGGGCCATTTTCGAAACCCTCTACGCCTGCGGAATTCGGGTTTCGGAGCTTTGCGGCGCGCGTCTGGAACACTTGGATTTAGAGAGCGGACTGCTCCGGGTCACTGGGAAAGGCGACAAGATGCGCCTGGTTCCCGTGGGCTCGAAGGCGGCCGCCGCGCTGGCGGGGTATCTGGCGGCGGAAAGACCGGGCCTGGTGCGAAAGCACACGCGCAGCCACCTGTTTCTTTCGGCGCGCGGCCGGGCGCTGACGCCGGACCGGATCTGGCAGCTGGCGAAGGAAACGGCGCAACGGGCGGGGTTTTCTCAGGCGGTCTACCCGCACCTTTTACGGCACAGCTTTGCCACGCACCTGCTCAGCAACGGGGCGGATCTGCGCATCATTCAAGAGCTGCTTGGGCACGCCGACATTTCCACGACACAGATTTACACGCACGTGGACGCGCAGAGGCTCAAGGCGGTGCATTACCGTTTCCACCCGCGTGCGCGGTGACAGACATTTTTATTTGACGCCCCACGCCCCCTGTGGAACCTTGTCGACGTCCAGAGCGGAGCATAAGGTAGATGCGCTGCCGCCTTTGGAAGCTCCCAGCGAGCAGGAGGGTCAGAGAAACCACTCTCCAAGAGCTTCGAAACAAAAGATTCGAAGGGTATCTTGGATTGAAGTTGGATTGAAGATTTCCCACCAGAACCGCCAGACACGTCTGTACCAACGGCCTTGGTTTTTTAACTGAGGACTTGAGTCCAGCGGAAAGGTCAAAGGTTCGGCAGGAAAGCTCTCGGTCACGCACCACCCGTATTCGCAGGAGTCCGTTCAACTTTCATTTTCAAGCGTGCTTTACCAAAGCATCCCGCCGCCCGTGTCCCTACCGCCCCCTGGCTTCCCTTCAGAAGGAAACCCCTGTGGGAGCAGGCGCAACACCGACCTCCAGCAACTTCAGTAATTTCAGAAAATTCACCAATTTCAGCAGGTGCAAACCCATAATGGGAAGCCGTTTAACCTGAAAAGTTAAAGGCCCCCTGTTGCTCCCTCTGCAGTCCGGTGACTCCCGCAAACCGTTGATGCGGTCAGCCGCCAGTCGGTCCATGCGGCAGTCATCGCCCTCCGGAAAGTCGCCAGAAAAATCCGGGTGCGCCCGGAGCTCCGGCACAAAAGCCGGAAACCTTCCCCAATCTTTCTTTTTCCTCCCTTCCAATCACAAATGACCGAGCCCACCTTCTCCCTGACCGGTGAACCCGCCTCCCTCCCTTCGGGCAAACCCGTGAGAAAACGCAGCGCCGCCGCCGCCGCCACCGCCAGCGCCACCCCAAAAACAACAGCCAAAGCAGCGGTAAAAACCGCAGCCGTCGAGACGGCTTCGCTTGATGCCGGGGCCCAAGCAACAGCCCCCAAGAAGCGCTCCAAGACACTCAAACCCGCAGAGGCCGCGCTGCCTGCACCCGAACAGCCGAGCGAGAGCCTCCCAAAAAAGCGCGCCCCTCGGATAGCTGCGGCCAAAAAGAGCGCCTCCCCCGAGCCGTTGACAATGTCAGTGCAGGAATCCCAGCCGGCGGAACACGCCGGCGGCGCCGCACCAAAGACGGCCCCCCTCAAACCCCGCCGCAAAAAAGAAACCTCCGCCACCCCCGCTTTTGAGGCACCGGAAGCTGCGCCATTCCGGCACCCGGCTCAGGCAGCAGAGCCTGTCTCCACAGAAGCGGTTCAAGGACGGGGCGAACCGGGACCACGGGGCCGCCGCGGGCGCCAGAACCACACGACACCCGAGGCCGCCTTTCAACCGCAGCAAACGGCCGCTCCTAGCGCCGTAGACCGGGGACCTGCCTCGACGGCTCCCAGCGAGGCAGCTTCCGAGGCGGGCGAACGGGTGCGCAAGCCCTACCCTGTTTACGTTCCGCTCCACATCGCCAAACAAATGGAGCAGGAAGGGCGGCCCGCGCCGCTCGCCGTGGCCCCAGACGCCCAACAGGCAGAATCAATCCGTGCTGCTGCCTTGGAAAACCGCCACGCGCCGCATCCCCAGCACTCCGGCGCACACGCCGTTTCACAACCGGACGCGGCAGAACAGGCCGAACGCCGTGAAGGACACCGACACGAGCGCCCCCCTCAACAACAGCAGCAAAACCACCGCCAAGACCGCAATCAGGATCGCAATCAGGACCGGGGGCCGCAACAGCAGCACCCCAACCAGAGGCAGGACCGCAACCAGCGCAATCCGCAGCGGGGCCCGGCGCCAGAGCGCGGCCGTGAAGGCGGGCGTGATGGACGGAACAACGACCGCAACCGCAACAGGGAGGACCACCGCCGCAACGACAGACGCGAAAACGCCCCGGATGCTGGCTACCAAGATTCAAACAGGGAACACCAACAGGTTTTGCCACCGCCCACCCCTGATGAACTCAGCCCCGGCGGCGGCATTATTGAAATCTCCGGCAAGGGCTTCGGCTTCCTCAGGGACCCGCTGCGCAACTTTGCCCAACACCCCGCAGACATCTTTGTCTCACCCGAAATGGTGCGCCGATTCAACCTGCGCGACGGCCAGATGATCCAAGGCAGCGTGCGCAAGAGCGGCCGGGGCCAGCAGATGCACGAGATCACCACGGTCAACGATGATCCGCCGGAGGCATCCAAGACCCAACCCGCCTTTGACGAGCTGACGGTCATCAATCCGTGTGAACCGCTGCAAATGGCGACGGTGCCGGAGCGCTACACCACCCGGATCATCGACATGCTCACCCCGATTGGGAAAGGCCAGCGCGGCCTCATCGTGGCGCAGCCGCGCACCGGCAAGACGACGTTCCTCCAACACATCGCCGACGCGATGGTGAAGAACCATCCGGAGGTAAAGCTCATCATCCTTCTGGTGGACGAGCGCCCCGAAGAGGTCACCGAAATCCGTCACACGGTGCCCAGTGCGGAAATCATGGCCAGTTCCAACGACATGGACGTGCGCAGCCACACCCGCATTGCGGAACTGGCGATCGAACGGGCCAAGCGCCTGGTGGAGGCAGGAAAGGATGTCTTCATCCTGCTCGACTCCATCACCCGCCTCGGCCGCGCCTTCAACAACGCGCTGAGCAACGGGGGCCGCACGATGTCAGGCGGTTTGGACGCACGCGCGCTGGAAACTCCGCGCAGACTCTTCGCCGCCGCCCGAAACACAGAGGAGGCCGGTTCGCTGACCATCATCGCCACCGCCCTCATCGACACCGGAAGCCGCATGGACGAAATCATCTTCCAGGAATTCAAAGGCACCGGAAACATGGAGCTGGTGCTCGACCGCAAAATCGCTGAAAGCCGGATCTATCCCGCAGTGGACATCTTCCAGTCCGGGACTCGCCGGGAAGAGCTCTTGGTGCCTGCAGACCAGCTGCAAAAAATCCACTTTTTGCGCCGTGGCCTTTCAGGGGCCCGGCCGATGGACGCGATCGACCGGCTGCTTTCCTACCTGAAAAAGTTTCAGACCAACGAACAGATGCTCCGGGAAATCAGGGGCTAGGGCGTGTTCCCTGTCAAATAAACCGCAGTTTCGGGAGGAGCCTCGCGGACTTTCCTAAAGGAAGCCCCCAAACACCTCATTCATAGAGGCATCCGCAGATTTCGCAGATTACGCAGATGAGCGGAAGCCATCAGGTACATCTGTGAAACTCTGCGCCATCTGTGGATGAATCACAGTTCCCAAAGGGATCAGTGGGAAGCCACGACAGTGAACACGCCCTGGTCGGCACGGTTGTGCCGGGTCACCAGCCGCCCGAGATGTTCCACTCCTCCAGAAGATCCTTCGGGATCGCCTCCAAAAACGGAGAGATCCGCTGGATTGCATCGCCCGCACCGGCGTTCCGTTTGATAAACGGCCAGCTCAGGTACAGCTCGTCTTCCGCGCGGGTGACCGCCACATAGAAAAGGCGCCGCTCCTCCTCCAGGGCTTCAGCACTGCCCATCGAACGCTGCGAGGGGAACATCCCTTCGGTCAGCCAAATGACAAAAACCACCTTCCACTCCAGCCCCTTGGACTGGTGGACCGAGGACAACGTGATGCTTTCACCCGTGGAGTCCTTGCGCGCCGCCGCCCCCTGCTCCGTCCCCCCCATGAGGGCAAGCTGATCGAGGAACTCCTCCGCATTTTCGTATTGCGAGGCAAACTGGGCCAAGGTGTTGAGATCCTCCTTGCGCACCTCGTAGTCGAGAAACTCCCCTCGGGCGTAGTCGTCGTAGACCGCGTCCCGTACCGCCTGCAGCATTTTCAAAGGCGCGGCGGGAATGCCTCCTGGGGCGATTTCCTCGAGCGTGTGGCCCAACTGTTTCCAGGCAGAGGCCGCCTTGGCGGGCACCTTGAGTGGACGGAGCGCCTCCTCAAAAGAAAAGCCGGCAGTCCCGCCCTCGACCGGACGGCCCGCCGCGGCAAAGCCCTTCCAAAGGCCGTCTGCGGAGCGTTCGCCCACACCGGGGAGAAGCTTCACCATCCGCTTGAAGGCGATTTCATCGAACGGGTTGACGACAAACTTCAAAAAGGCGCTCACATCCTTCACGTGGGCCTGTTCGAAAAAGCGCAGGCCGCTAGTGATCTGGAACGGAATCCCCGCGCGGGTCAGTTCCATCTGCAACTCCATCGAATGGTAGTGCGCCCGGTAGAGCACCGCCATCTGCTCCCAGCGGGTGCCCTCGTCGAAAAGCTCCAGCATCCGGGAGACCACAAACCTCGCCTGTTGCGCGCCGGTGTGAAGCGGAATCAGCCGGGGCAACTCGCCGCTTTTGCGCGCCGAGATGAGCTCCTTCCGGAGCGGCGTTTGCATGCCCTCGATCGCGGAATTGGCGACCTCTAGAATCTCGGGGGTGCTGCGGTAGTTGGTCTCGACCTTGTAGATGTGCGCCCCGGGATAGCGCTGGCCGAAGCTCAGGATGTTTTTGTAATCCGCCCCGCGCCAGGAATAGATGGCCTGCGCGTCGTCGCCCACCGCCATGAGGTTGCGGTGGCGGGCCGAAAGCAGGTCGATGAACTGGGACTGAAGAGGATTGGTGTCCTGGTATTCGTCGACCAACACAAAGTGAAACCGGTGCTGGTACACCTCGGCCACGGCGGGGCGCCCGCTCAGGAGCCGCACCGTGGCGGACAGAAGGTCGTCAAAATCCAGCACGTTTGCAGCCAGCTTGCGCTGCACATAAGCCTCGCCCGCAGCCTTGATGAGTGGCGTCCAGTCCTCGAGTTGCGGGAAACGCTCGGCGATAACCTCCGCCAACGGCCGGCACACGTTCACCGCGTAGCTGAGCACCTCCCCGACCACGGAGGGTTTCACGGGCAGCTCCGAAACCTTTCCCCCCTGGAGCTCCAACAGGGCGCCTTGCAACAGCGAATCGGCATCCTCCCGGTCCATCACATTGAACCCCTCCCGGTAACCGGCCTCCAGCGGGTGCCTCCGCAGCAGCCGGTTTCCAATCGAGTGAAAGGTGCCGCCCCACAAGTCGCTTAAATCATGGGGCACCAGCGCCCCGACCCGGTGCAGCATTTCCCGGGACGCCTTGTTGGTAAAAGTCAGCAAAAGGATGTGCGAGGGCTCCACTCCGTTTTCCAGCAGGTAGGCCACCCGGTAGGTAAGCGTGCGGGTTTTGCCCGACCCAGCGCCAGCCAGTACGAGGGCAGGGCCCGGAGGGGAACTCACCGCCGCGAACTGCTGGGGATTGAGCTC
This sequence comes from Chthoniobacteraceae bacterium, assembly GCA_947478975.1. Classification (GTDB taxonomy): domain Bacteria; phylum Verrucomicrobiota; class Verrucomicrobiia; order Chthoniobacterales; family Chthoniobacteraceae; genus Chth-196. The sequence goes on along the minus strand of CANJYI010000056.1, from coordinate 1,598 downwards.
CTTGGCAAAGTCGATCCGGGGCACGTCCACCACCGGCCGGCGAATGACGTAGTCGCGCGCCATGGCCTACTTGCCTCCCCCGGAAGGGAGCGTGCGCAGCTGCATCGCACGGAAGGAGGCCGAGGTCCGGAAGGTGGCCAGCGCAAAGGGCACCGAAATCTCAATCTCGCCCGGACGCAAATCCAACACCTTACCCTTTGTATTCACATCCACCACCTGCTCCTGGTCGATCCAAGCCTGAATGCGTTCCGGCTCCACCCGCAGCCGGATCTTGTACCATTGGTTGTCCTTAAAAAAACGAATCTTGTGTGTCTCGTTCTGCGAGGCGTCCTGTTTGTCGATGCTCGAAAGCCCCACGGTGGATCCGCCCCACCCCCCGACGACAAAAGTCAGGTGCTTCTCAGCCACGGGGAAGGTCAGTGCGCAGAAAAAATCCAGACCCGTCCGGCGCATCGCCTCGAGGCTGACCTCGTAACCCATCCGCGGCACCGGCTTGGTGTACTGGACCCCACTGAGCTCCTCGCCAGCCTCCACTTGCAGGAGGCCGTTTTCAACTTCGGCTTCTGTGCCGCCGCCGAAGGGGGTGTTTTTCCAGCCGCTCAGTGTTTTGCCGTCAAAGAGGCTGGTCCAGCCTGTCTCAGCAGCGGCCGCTGACGCAATTTTGGCCGTGGCGGGCTCGGCCCCGCGTCCCGTATTGGGGAGCAGCAAAGACGCGCAGGAGACACACAGGAGGGCGAAGGAAAAAGGGATCGAGAATCGCACCCTTCTTCCTTCGACTTGGGAAGCGGTTTTCACCAGCCAAAAGCGGACGCACGTTAGGGAATTATCCCTACCATATGCTCCAAGGACCACCACTGGTAGGCTGTAAAAGCGCGGGTGACGGATTCCTCCCAAGCCCGAAAGAACGGCCAAGGGCTCCCCTCGCCGTTCCTGCGTGAATATCGCCAATCAACTCAGGCACGATACCGAGACACTCAATCGGCTGAGCCCTCAAGGGCCGCGTCAGAGGCAGCCGCGCTTGCCCGGGCCAACGGAACCAGATCCGGGTCGTTTTCGAGGGCGCTGAAAAAATCAGGATAGCGGGGGCTCCAGCCCATGGCGCGCAGGCGCGCGTTGCTAACCTGCTTGTGGGTCCAGCCGCGTTTGCGCTCCGTGTTGATCGGACCCTCGGGCGGCAAGGGCATCGCGAAGCGCTCGGCCAAGCCCCGATACAGGGAGAGCTGCTCCAACGGCCCGCTGTCCCCGAGGTTGAAGAGCCCCGGGAGGCGACAACCCGCCAAAAACAACAGGCCCGAGGCGGCGTCGTCTCTGTGGATCTGGTTGATCCACCGGCGACCGTCCCCCTCGATCACGGCTTCCCCCGAGAAAAACTTGCGCAGCAGCACCGAACGGCCCGGGCCATAAATCCCCGCCAACCGTGCTACCGTACCGCCCTGCGCCAACACCCATTCCTCGGTTTCCCGCAAAATCCGGCCGGTTTCCCGCGGGGGCTCCGCCGGACTTTCCTCCGTGACCCAATCACCCTCGATCTGGGGATACACCGACGTGCTGCTGGTGTAGAGAAACTGCCGCGGGGCCAGCACTCCGCCTAAAACCTG
>CANJYI010000055.1 GCA_947478975.1 Chthoniobacteraceae bacterium | reverse complement strand
GAAGAAACTCCGGAACGGAGACGCCCCACCATTTCAGAAAGGGTCAGGCTCGTCAGACCTCTGTTCTTTTTATAGCGCACGTAAAGCTCCTCGAGCGAGATGGGCAGCGTGCTCTTGTTCAAGGTGATTCCCTGCCGGATCCGGCCGAAATTCTGGGGGTCGTTGGAATCCCGCTGCTCGAATCTGGCGTCGAAAATATCGAGCAATAGTCTGTGGTTAGCCGGGTCGGTGTGAATTTGGCCGCGCCTTGCAAAGATGACCTTCTGCGGTTCGGAGTCGCGCCCGAGCTCGTAGACGAGGAGGTTGTGGAGCTGCTGTCCGTCGTTGCGCTCGATGTAGACCTTGAGCCCGGGGAACACGTCGATGACACGGTCCGTGTCAAACATTGCCAGGGGGCGCTGCACCGCGAGATCGTAGATGGCCTCCTTGAATTCAGCCTGCTTTCTCGGGGCGAATTCCAGATTGATCCAGAGGCAGATTCCGACGCAAAAAAGCGCAAGCGCGAACATCATCACGCAAATCCGGACCATGCTCACCCCGCTGGAACGAAGAGCCGTGAGTTCGTGCTCGGCCGACATCCGCCCGAAGACAAGCAGCACCGCCGTGAGGAAACCCCAAGGCAGCGTGAAGGTCATCGAAAACGGCAGGATGTAGGAAACGAACGTCAAAAGGAACTCGTAGGGGGCGTTCCGGTTGACGATCAAATCAAAGATCTGCTTGAAGAGGTTCCCCAGCACCAGCACGACGCTGAGGACCGTGACCGCCAGAAAGGTGGCCATGCCCAGCTGCCTCGCCATGTAGCGATCAAGCACCTTCATGGCGCACAGGTCTGGAGCATGGCCAAACGGCTAGCGGGGAGCCGCAGAATGGCCCTTGGGATACACGGGGATCTCCATGCCTTCACGGGCGGCGTCCACACGCATGGTCCAGCCTTTCTCCGCCACAATCGCCCGCGCGTCGCGCACCAACTGGTTCAGCTGGGCATCGGAGCGCAGGGGGTCGTGGTGGAACAAAACCAAATGCTCGACACCGGACTCCCCGGCCAGTTGCACTGTGTCTTCGAACGCAGAATGCCCCCAACCCAGTTTGCTCTTGTACTCGGCTCGGGTGTACTGCGCGTCATGGATCAACACGCGTGCACCCTTCAATGTGGCAATGAAACGCTCGTGCATGTGGTCGGCGGTTTCCGCCGCCAGATGAATCGCTTGCCCCTCGAAATTCAGCTCGTTGTCAGAGACGTACACGATGGTCCCCGCACTGGTCTGGAGCTTGTAACCGGCGCACAGGCCTGGGTGGTTGGAAAAGAAACCCTCCACCTCCACCGGCCCGCAGTTGAAATGATCCCCAGCCTCCTCCACTTCTGGATGGGAGGGGAGATCCTTCATCGCAACCGGGAAGTAGGCAGAGTCCATCTGCATCGCAAGCACATGGGCTAGGTCATGGCGCACCTCGGAGTAGACGACCACACGCAGGTGGTTGGTCGGAATGTAGGCGGGAATGAAAAAAGGCAGGCCCTGAATGTGATCCCAGTGGGTGTGGCTGATGATCAGGTGCAGGTTCAGGGGCTTCCCCGCAGCGCGCGCCATCAGGCTCAGTCCCAACGGGCGAATACCGCTTCCGGCATCCAAAATGATTGTCTCTCCGTCGGCCTCGACTTCGACACAGGAGGTGTTTCCGCCGTAGAAAGACGTGGCCGGGCCGGGAGTCGGAATGGAGCCGCGGACCCCCCAGAAGCGCACCACCACCGGACTGGCCTCCTTCTCGACCGTGCGCATCTGTCCCTCCAGCGCGTCTGCAAACCGCTCAGCGTCGGTCAGGCCCGGGGCGATGACCACCGGAATTTCCAACTTTGGGGCGCCTTCGGCCAGCCAACTCGAAAGGGCTCCGCGCGCAACGGAAGCCGCATCAATAATCAGCGCCTGAACCTCGGCGGGATCCGGACGTTCCCCCTCCACCAGCGTCTCAACAGAGGCGACCTGCCAACCACGAGCCAGAAGCGTTCCCTCCATGACGGTCCGCCAGTGCTTGTCCGCTGAAACCAAAATTGCGTTCTTCATCCCAAATTCTTTACTTTTTTTCGACTCACAGAGGCTTTCAACTAGGTGAAAAAGGCTTTGTAAGCAAACTAATGATTGTCCCGGGCGGACCCAATCCCTTTTTTGAAAGCGTCACGCTCGGCGCCCAGGGCAGTCCCAAGCCGGTGCGATCCAATCCCCCCATGAAACCTTCTTTATTTTTAACTGTATTTTTCGCCGGCGCACTGGTCGCTGGCGCCCAGACTCCCACGGCGAAATCCCCCCCAAAGGGCATCGAAATCCCAGTGCCGGACAGGGAATCCCTCCAGAGCGCGGCCGCCAAGCTCCAATCGGAATTGGCCGTTGTCGCATCCGGCAACATGACGCCCCAACTCAGGGCCCGCCTCCCTGATGTGGAAATCTTTCCCCTCGCCGTGCTGCGGGCTTTGGAAATGGACGGTTTTTACGACCTCAAACAGGTGGCGGCCGCCCGCGCCCTGCTGCAGGAAGGAACGTCCCGTCTGGAGGCGCTCCGCCGCGGGGAGACCCCCTGGACAGCAGCCAAGGGCCCCGTAGTTCGAGGCTTCCGCTCCCGAATCGACGGCTCGGTTCAACCGTACGGTGTCGTTGTGCCCGCAGAGGAGCCCAACGGAGCGAGGCGACTGGATGTCTGGCTCCACGGCCGGAACGACAAACTCACGGAACTCTCGTTTTTAAGCGAACGCAGCAGAAGCAAGGGAGAGTTCACTCCTCCCGGCACCGTGGTACTCCACCCCTACGGACGCTTCTGCAACGGCTTCAAATTTGCAGGAGAAACCGACGTGCTCGAGGCCCTGGCTGACGCCCAGACCCAGTACGGCACAAGCCCGCGACACGTCGCAATCCGTGGCTTTTCCATGGGCGGTGCCGGGTGCTGGCATCTCGCCGGACATTACACCTCGCTCTGGGCCGTAGCTGCCCCGGGTGCGGGTTTTGCGGAGACGGCGAATTACGCAAAGGTCTTTGCCCCGGAAAAGCCGGTGCCGCCGTGGTGGGAACAGGTCCTCTGGCGCCTGTACGACGTGCCCGGATACGCGGCCAATTTCGCAAACCGGCCGACCTTCGCCTACTCCGGCGAAATCGATCCGCAAAAGCAGGCGGCCGACCTGATGGTGGCCGCGGCGGCGGCTGAGGGGATCACCATCCCCCATTTGATCGGACCCAATACCGGGCACAAGTACCATCCCGAAACCAAGCTCGCGCTGGCCGCAAAAGTGGACGCGGCGGCTGAAGCCGGCGCCCCAGAGGCCCCGGAAGAAGTCCGCCTGAGCACCTTCACTCTCCGCTACAACCGGATGGACTGGGTGGAAATCACCGGCCTCCAAAAGCATTGGGAACAAGCGCTCGTTCGGGCAAAGCGGGCGGGCAAGGGAAGCCTGTCTCTCGAGACCAAGGGGGTCGACTCCCTCCAATTGACGCCGCCCGCGGCTTGGGCAGGCAAGGACGGCTGGACAATTCTGTGCGACGGACAGTCCCTCGGCCCTGTTCCAGCGAGCGGCCCCCTTCGCCTCGAAAAGCGTGGGGCTCGCTGGGCGCTGGCCCAGAACGCTCCGGTCGGCCTCAGAAAAGAGCACGGGCTGCAGGGGCCCGTCGACGATGCCTTTCAGGAGGCCTTTGTGTTTGTGCGCCCAACAGGGAAAGCGCTGCACCCGGGAGCCGACGCTTGGGCTCGCGCGGAAATGGACCGGGCGCTGGCCCAGTGGAAGAAGGTTTTCCGGGGGGACGTCCAAGTGGTCACCGACGAGGCCCTCACGCCCGAACTCATGGCAACCCACCACATCGTGCTTTGGGGGGATCCGGGCTCAAACAAAGTCCTCGCCCGCCTGCTCGCCGGTTCCGCAAAACAGGCGCACCCCCTCCCCCTGCGCTGGGACTCAAAAGAGTTGCAGATGGGCGGCTCCGTTTATCCGGCGGCCTCACACGCCCCAATTCTAATCTACCCAAATCCCCTGGCCCCTGGCCGGTATGTGGTGCTCAACAGCAGCTTCACCTTCCGCCAGGGCAGCGACACCACCAACGCCCTTCAGACTCCGAAGCTTCCCGACTGGGCGGTTGTCGACCTTGCCACTCCCCCGGGACTGCTCCTGCCCGGAGCCGTCCCCAACGCGGGCTTCTTCAACGAGGCCTGGCAGTTGCCTTAAAGATGCTTCCCACAGGCAGGCGGCTCACGAAGAGCTGCCCGCCTCGTAGGAACCTGTTGGAAAGAGGCGCCAAGCCAACAGCGGCTCCGCCCGCTCACGCAAGCGGGAGCAACAGGGCGGGAACGTCCGGCGTCTCAGGCAGCCAGCAGCGGCGCAGGTGCCGCTTGCCGTCCTGCATCTCGATCGTGAGCTCCAGCACGTTCCCGCACGGGGCGCTCTGGATGGCGTGTGTGTAGGACTGCATCTTCGCCTTGGACTGGGCAGCCCAGGCCGCAAAGTCGACCTCCGTCAAAGCCGACTCCTTCCAGAAGGCCTCGGTGTCCAAAGGCACTTCCAAGAAGCGCTTGATGAGGAAAGCACGCTCCAAATACGCAAACAGGTTGCCGGCCTTCGGACCCGCGTCCTTGTCCAGCAGCACCCGGTAGATCGCCTTGAACGCCGCGGGCTGGTCAATCGGCGTCAGCCGGGCCGTCTCAAACACGGTTGCCTGCAACGCCTCGTCCTCCCAGGCCACATCCGCCAACGCCGCGCCAAGCCGCCGCAAAAAGGCGCACTGTGTCGGGCTCAACTCCGAGGCGCGCGCCGGAAGAGTCTCCTGCAGGCGCGTCTTTTCCTCCTCCCGGGCGTAGCCGCGCACCCACACGTTGACCGATTCGATCCGCCGCTCCAGAGCCGTGCGCTCCACCTGAGTCAAATCCCGGCCGAGCCGCTTCTGGATTTCAGCGACGACGTCCAAATGCGGCATCTGCGCCAGCGCGCTGACGAGCTGGAAGTTGGCTTGGAAGAAGTCCCCGAGCGGTTCGACTTCCGCCAACTTCAGTACAAGGGCCTCGTCCGGCGTGGCGTTTTTGTCCCGGTACACCCGGTTCTGGTAGCGGTCAAACTCGTTAAAGAGCTTGATGATCCCCTCCTCCTGGACGTCAAAATTCACCGGCGAATTGGGCTTGGTCCGGATCATCAGAAACCGGAGCACCTCGGGAGGGAGCAGATCCGCCACGTCCCGGGCCCCCGCCCCCAAACCTCTGGAAGAGGACATCTTTGCGCCACCCACGAGGAAGAACTCGTAGGGAACGTTCGCAGGGGGCTCCTTTTGGAAGATGGCCCGCAAACAGGCCGCCGCGACGTCCCGGGAACCGCCCTTTGTGGAGTGGTCTTTTCCCGCGCCCTCGATGGTCACCGGGAAGGTGATCCACTTGGCCACCCATTCGAGCTTCCAGGGCAGCTTGCCTCGCCCGTCGAAGGGGGACATCCGCCCCTCGTGCCCGCAGCCGCGCGCCCACTTGACCAGATTCTCGCGACAGCGGTAGCTGACCTCGACTCCGTCATAAGCGAACACCTCGGTGGTGCCGATACGCGCGCACTTCTCGCAGATGACCTGAAAGGGGTACCAGGTGGGAGGACGGTCGGAATTGGAGACCTCCTTATAAACACGCCGCACGATGTCCGCGTTTCTGAGGATTTTATCGATCACCTCGTTGAAACGACCGGAGCGGTAGATGTCGCGCATGCGGTAGGGCTCCACCTGCACGCCCAGATCGCGGAAAACGCCCCAAAACTCCCCCATGTAGTGCTCGGCCATGTCCGAGGCGGTGGAACCGTCGGGCGCCGGGACGTTGCACAGGGGCTGCCCCAGGTACTGCTCAAAGTGGGCGCCCTTGCCCGCGGGAATCTCGTCCAGCGGGTCGTAGTCGTCCACCCCAAAGAGATAGCGCGCCTCAATCCCCTTGGCCCGGAGCGTCCGGAAAATGGCGTCGTGAATCAGGACCCCCCGGAGCGCGCCAACGTGCACGCGGCCCGACGGGGTCTTGGAGTCGTTGATAATTTGCGGGCCGTGGCATTGCGCGGCGACTTCTTCACACCAGAACATAGGGATTCTTCTAAAAAGGATGAAACGGGCGGAGCCGGAGGGCAACCGCGGGCCGGTTACTTTCTCTGAAACGGGCACAGCATCAAGCCCCGTGCGCGCTCCCCCCAAAGAACGTGCCCTAAAACTGGGTTGTCCTTGTCACCCCCGTTGCCATTATTGTCCCCCACCCTCATGGAAGCCGCCCCCACCTATCGCCAGCAAATCAGCGTCAGCTGGGAATTCCCTGTTGCTTTCACCCTCGACCTTTTCGCCCCCTCCAATCCCGTCCTGAGGGAAACCGCCTGCCGGCTTGGGGAGAAACGCCGCCACCGCGCCATTGTGTACGCGGACTCCCGCGTGCTGGAGCACCAACCGGAACTCGCCGCCAAAATCGAAGGCTATTTCACCGCGCACGCGGATGTGCTCGAGCTGGCTGCACCTCCGCAGCCGGTCCCCGGCGGGGAAGCTTGCAAGAATGATTTCCGGTATGCGGAATCCGTGATGCGCCAGCTCTTGGAATTGCGCATCGACCGGCAGTCTTACGTGATCGTCATCGGCGGAGGCGCGGTGCTGGACGCGATCGGCTTCGCCGCGGCCCTCGTGCACCGCGGCCTGCGCCTGATCCGCGTGCCCACCACGGTGCTGGCACAAAACGACGCGGGCGTGGGGGTCAAAAACGCCGTGAATTATCTGGGGAAAAACGCGCTGGGCACCTTCGCCCCACCCTTCGCCGTACTCAACGACTTTGAATTCCTGCGAGGCCTCCCGGACCGGGACTGGCTGAGCGGCGTGGCCGAGGCGTTCAAGGTCGCCATCATCCGCGACCGCGCCTTTTTTGCCGAACTCTGCCAGGCCGCGCCGCTGTACCCGGCGCGGAATTTTGATGCGATGACCCGCTTGGTGGCAAAGTGCGCCGCGCTTCATTTGGAACACATCAGCTCCAACGGGGATCCCTTCGAGTACGGGACGGCGCGCCCACTCGACTTCGGACACTGGTCGGCGCACAAACTCGAACTGCTCTCGAACTTTGCGGTCTCACACGGAGAGGCCGTGGCGACGGGCGTGCTGCTGGATTCCATCTACGCCCGCGACATGGGCTGGATCTCCCCCAAGGAGCTGGAGGCGATCGACCTGGGGCTGCGCCAAAGCGGCTTTGCACTCTGGTTTGACTGGCTCAACCAGCGCAACAGCTCCGGGGAACGCCTCGTCTTCGGCGGCCTGCGCGACTTTCAGGAGCACCTCGGCGGCGAGCTTTGCGTCACCTTCCCCCAGGGGATCGGCGCGCGTTTTGAGGTCCACCAGATCGATCTGAGCGCCATGGAAACCGCACTTTTGGAGCTGGAGAACCGCGCCCAACAGGTTGCACCCTCGCTCGGATGAAGCACTTCTCCGTTGACACCCTCCCCCGACACTGGTGCGCTTGACCTCCGTTGACGCGGCCTTCCTCGGAGAGGTGGCCCGCACCCCCTGACCCCCCACCCCACCCCAAGAAGCCGGTAGACATCGCGCCCCAGCATTGCGGATGCTCCGCCCTGACTGCCGCCATCCATTGACCCCCAAAAACAACTATGACTACACAAATGAACATTAGTAAAAACGACGACACGGGCACCGTCCCGAACGCCTACCGGCTCCTGTGGGCCGGCTTCATGGCGATCCTGGCAGCCGGTGTTGGATTTGCCCTGCGCGGAGGGATTTTCGGCGCCTGGAAATCCGAGTTCAACTTCACTGACATGCAGCTCGGCGCCATCGGTGGCGCGGGTTTCACCGGGTTTTGCTTCGGCATCATCATCGGCGGCGTGATCGTGGACAAGCTGGGCTACGGCAAACTGGTTGCCCTCGCCCTGTTGGGCCATGTGCTTTCGGCCTTCGTCACCTTCGGTGCGAGCACGCCGGATAACGCCTACAACTTTCTGTACGCGGGCATGTTCATCTTCGCGTACGCCAACGGAACGCTTGAAGCGGTTGCCAATCCTCTGGTGGCCACTGTGTTTCCGAAGCAGCGCATGCACTACCTCAACATCCTGCACGCCTCCTGGCCGCTCGGGATGGTGGTGGGCGCACTGGCCAGTTACGTGCTCGGCACGGTGATGGGCCTCGGCTGGAAGGGACAGCTCGCCTTCTATCTCGTTCCCACGGTCGCGTACGCAATCATGTTCATGGGACAAAGCTTCCCCAAATCTGAGGCCGCCGAAAAGGGAGCAAGCCTCGGGGAAATGTTCAAGGACGTGGGCATCCTGGGTGCGGTGGTGGCCAGCTACCTCCTGGCGATCTTCCTGGGCGACGTGCTTGGAAAGTTCGGCGTCCCCAACCCCGGCACAGTCGGCTGGGCCATCGGCGGTGCGCTGGTGATTTTGGTGGGGCTCATCACCCGCTTTTCCGTCGGCTCCGTCCTGCTCTTTGTTCTCTTCCTCACGCACGCACTTGTGGGCGCGGTTGAACTTGGAACGGACGGCTGGATCGAAAGCATCACCGGCAACCTCTTCACGGCCGACCAGGGAAAGACCCTGTTCATCTGGACGTCGGCCATCATGTTTGGCCTGCGTTTCTGCGCACACTTCATTGAAACGCGTCTGGGCCTGACCCCGATCAGCCTTCTGCTCATCTCGGCTCTCTTGGCCTCCCTAGGCCTAACCCTAGCCAGCGGAATGCAGACCTTCTCGATCGCACTGGTTGCCCTCGGCATCTACGCCCTCGGAAAGACCTTCTTCTGGCCAACCATGCTTGCGGTGGTGGGCGACCGCTTCCCCCGCTCCGGCGCGGTGGCGATGTCCATCATGGGCGGCATCGGGATGCTCTCGGCAGGTTTGCTGGGCGGCCCCGGCCTCGGCTACTCCAAGGATCGTTTCGCTGCTGAAGCGCTCAAGGAGAAGAGCCCCGCGCTCTATGACCAGGCCAAGTCCGACAAGACTTCCCAGTTTCTGTTCCTCTCCAGCGTGACGCCTATCGACGGCAAAAAGCTGGAAGAGTCCAAGAAGGCGATCAAGGACGGCTCACCATCGGATGACCAAAAATCAATTGTGGAAGCCAACCAGGCGGGCGACCGCGCCACGCTGAAGGCAGACTCCTTCATTCCCCTGGCGATGGCGGCGATCTATCTGCTGCTCCTCATGTACTTCAAGACGATCGGCGGCTACCGCCCCTTGAAGATCGAAGAGGCGCACTAGTACTCGGCTAGCCAACCTTCCCTCCGGCGCACTCTCTTGTGCGCCTCAGGAACATTCAAAAGCCGCGGGCTCCCACAGGGCCCGCGGCTTTTTTTGTCCTCCCTTGCCAAGAATTTGCCGGGGCTCAATCCGAGCAGGCATGCCGCTTCAGAACTGCTCGAAGGCGGGCCGCAACACAAAGCGCGGAGCCCGGGGAGTACTGCCCGGGGCGGTTCCGGAGCGCGCGTGTTGCGACAATTTCTCCCCCGCAACGGAGGCGGACGCGCGCACGCTCCAGGCGCCTCCCAGCCAAAAGACCGCCAGCAGTTGCACCCCGGAGTTGAACACCGGAAAGTCTGCCAGAGCGTGCAGGCCGAGCGCCACCAAGGCCGCGCCAATGCAGGCCGCCTCGTTGCGCCGGTGCACAGACTTTTCTTGAAAAAAGCGAACCCCCACGCGCACCAGCGCTCCCAGCGGAAGAAAGCTCCAGAGAAGGGTCCCCAAGTACCCCCATTCAATAAACCACTCCAAGTAATCACAGTGCGCGTGGCGCCAGACTCCGCGCGCACTCACCGCCATTTCCTGCGCGTAATGAGGAAAGACTGCGCCAAAGGTGCCAGGACCAAAGCCCCACGCCCCCGCATCGCGACAGATTTCCAAACACGCCTTCATCGCTTCAAACCGCGGATAAGCCGTGTTCCACTGTTGCGGCAGCAGACGCCACTTTTCAAAAAGCGGAGGCACTGGAAACACCATCAGTGCGAGTCCTCCAACCAGGACGGCCGAAAACAGGACGGGCCGCAGACGTTGCAGGCGGCGAAAGAAGGCGGCACGCATCTCCTCTCTTTCCGAATTCTGCCATGCGACCAAGCCAAGCGTGAGCGCCAGCAGTATGCCGGTGCAAATCCCAACCAGACTGCTCAGTCGGGAGGTGTTCCAAAAGATCGCGACCCCCAGTCCCGCCAGTCCTGCAATCCCCACCAAAGAACGCTGCGTTTTGCCGAACAGATGCAGGCAGAATAGCGGAAGCAGGAGGTTGAGGTAAGCGCCGGCACTGCCCGGATAAATGAATGTTCCAAAGAAGGGCAGTTGCTCCCCCCACCCGCCGCCCAAGATGGACCGCGCATCCGAAAGGCGCTGTCCGAGTGCCACGCCAATCTGCAAAAGGCCAGCCGCCGTAAGGCAGTTGCGAAACAGGTTGCCCTGGGTACGCTCTGCACAAAAGTCGCAGCTCATACAGAAGAGCGCGCCCAGCAGCGCCCAGTGCCTCAGGGCCGAAAGCGAGAGTCCGGCATCTACTGTTGAAGGCAGCCATCCCCTGGCAGCCGCGGCCGTAAAACCTACGAAAGGCCCTTCGTAGGCGAACTCGGCATTCAGCGCCCCCACCGTACCGGCCAGAAACGCGGCTCCAAGAGGAACCGCCACCCAGCGAGAGACGGCGGG
>CANJYI010000054.1 GCA_947478975.1 Chthoniobacteraceae bacterium | reverse complement strand
GCTTTCGCCTGCTTTCGGCTTCCGGAGCCCGTTCCAGCTTGTCGACCACGCCCAGAAAATCGAGCAAACGGGCTTCCTCCACTCCCCGTCCGCTGGCGAACTGCATCCACGCGTCACGGTCGCTAAGGCGGACCACAAAGTCGTCCGGCCCCAGGCCAAAGCCTCGGAGGATGTCGATGAGCAGGGCGAGCAGTTCGGCGTCGGCCGCGGGGGTCGCATCCCCTAAAATGTCGCAGTTGAGCTGTAGGAATTCGCGGAGTCTGCCCCGCTGTTGTTTTTCGTAACGAAAAAAGGAGGGCGCACAAAACCACTTTAGGGGCTTTTTGTAGTCCCGCTCCCGCGTGGCCACCATGCGGGCGAGTGTGGGGGTCATTTCGGGACGCAGGGCGACGTGCCGTTCGCCCTTGTCGACAAAGTCAAAGAGTTGTCCGACCAGTTCACCGCCGCTCTTTTTTCGGTAGAGATCGATGGGCTCGAGAACGGGGCCATCGTACTCGACAAAGCCGTAGCGTGAGGCGACCTCGCGCCAAACTGAAAGGATGTAATTCCGGCGGGCACAATCCTCCGGATAAAAGTCGCGAAAGCCGGGCAGGAGCTGCATCGAAAGAAGGAAGGGTGGACGGGTTAGATTCCTAGTACGGCGCGCTGGGCGGCGATGATCTGCTGGATGCCCTTGCGGCCCAGTTCGAGAAGGGAGGAAAGTTCCTCCGGAGTGAAAACAGCTTCCTCGCCGGAACTCTGGACCTCGACGTACTGTCCGGCCTCGGTCATGACCAAATTCATGTCGACGGCGGCGTCGCGGTCTTCCGGGTAGTTGAGGTCGAGAAGGGGAGCGCCTCCAACGACGCCGGCGCTGACGGCGCCCACAAGCTGTTTGATGGGCAGGCGGGCAACCTTCCTGTCTTCGAGCAGCTTCCGGCAGGCAAGGTAGGCGGCGACACAGGCGCCTGTGATGGCCGCGGTGCGGGTGCCTCCGTCGGCTTGAAGAACGTCGCAGTCTACCCACAAAGTGCGCGAGCCGAGCAGTTCCAGATCAACCACGGCCCGCAGGGAGCGGCCGATAAGGCGCTGGATCTCGACACTGCGCCCGTCGACCTTGCCCTTCGAGGAGTCCCTCGCTTTGCGCTGGAGCGTGGAGTAGGGAAGCATCGAATACTCGGCGGTGAGCCAGCCCCCGATCACATTTTGTTCCTTCATCCAGCGGGGGACCGACTCCTCCACCATCGCGGTGCAGATCACCCGCGTGTTGCCGGTGGCGACTAGGACGGAGCCCGAGGCATGGGGGGCGATTCCGAGGGAAAAAGAGAGGGGGCGAATTTGGTCGGCAAGGCGGCCGTCTAGGCGGTTCATAAGGGGCAATGTTCGGGGGGCGGGCGAGGGGAGCGCAACATTGGAATGCGCGCCTGGGGGGGATTCGGCTGGAAACGCACTAAAAGCAGAGGGGCTGTGTTTTTGAACGTAAGGGCTCCGGTGGTGTCAGAGTTTACGTCACACCATGAGCGAGGCCACAGCTTCCCCATTTTTGAGAACGTTCATCTTACCCTTTCCAGCGCCACTGAGGAGCCTTCTCCTAGGGAAGCTGGAAGGCTCTGGCGGTTTGTTTAAACGTGAGGCCTCCGCTTCGACGGCGCCTCTTCACGAGGGGGAGTTTTCGGACGTTCGAGATTTGCCTCCGGTCGTTGCGCCGTGGCAGGGAGCAGGGGCGGACTCAAAAGAAGGGGGGATTTCGCATTCGCGCCTTTCGTCCGGCGGGAAGCCTGCTAGTTCGGATGACAAGCTCATGCGAGAGGACGCGACGCAGATTGAAGGAGGTGGACACGCCGAGGACGAGCGGCTGGTGGCCCGCGCTCAGAAAGGGGATGCCGCGGCGTTCGACCAATTGGTGGGGCGGCACACGGCAAGACTGTATGGGTTGGTCTACCACATGACGGGCAATCACGAGGACACAAACGACCTCCTACAGGATGTGTGGACAAAGGTGTTTCGTTCGTTGGCTGGCTTCCGGGGAGCCTCGCGCTTCACGACTTGGATCCATTCGATCGCGGTGAACATGACCATCAATTTTCTCAAGCGTCGGAGTCGGAGGCAGACAGTCAGTCTGGACGCGAGTGTGGAGGAGGGCGGCGCTTCGGACGCTTTGGAAAGCATGTTGGTGAGCCCTCACACGCCTCGAACAGAGGCCGGCATCGCAGAGCTCCAAGGGCGTCTCACCGATGCCCTTGGCAGGCTTTCCGCCGAACACAGGGCGGTGGTCACCATGTTCGATGTCCAAGGAATGGCGCATGCCGAGATCGGCAAAATCCTGGGGGTTTCAGAAGGCACGGTGCGCTCCAGGCTTTTTTACGCACACCGGCAATTGCAGGGTTTTTTGAGTGACTTGCACATGGAGGGCGCTGTCGTATGAGTCCAGAACAGATCCGGTTTCTATTAAGGGAGAGAGGAAAAACAGAAATGCCCGAGGGTTACACGGAGCAGCTGCTCCAGCAACTCCACCACCGGCAGCGGACAGAACTGTTGCACCAGTCGGTCTGGCGGATCGCATCCGACCGGGTCGCCACTTTTTTAAGCGAACACAGCCTGAGTACTCCTCGTTACGCGCTCGGCCTTGCCGCGCTGGTGGGGCTTTGCCTTGGTGTCATTGCGCTGCTCAAGCCCGTTGCTGGCGGCGCTGCAATGGCCAAGCAAGACAAGGCAATGAAAACTGAGGACCCCCTCCGTCAGAGGGTGGAAGCCCAGCAGGTCAGTTTTGAAAAATAGGAGCCTTCCGCCTGGGGCGGCGGCCCTTCTCGGCCGTGTTCACGGAGGGCAACTTCCCGCTGACTCCTCATGGGAACGAGGCGCGATCCGCAGATGAAACGGAGATCACAGATGTTCCTGACGGTCTCCTCTCATCTGTTAAATCTGGGACATCTGCGGATGCATTTCTAAATAAGAGGGTTGTGGGCGTTGTTTAGGATGGCTTCGGCCGAAAAACAGCTGCCTGGCGTGTGGTCGTCTCTGCGGCGCTCCCGGTCGTTGGCCGACTCTTAAGTCAGAATCTCTTTGATCACGTTCGCTCCCTCGACACCTGACAGTTTCGCATCCAGACCTTGAAACTTGATGGTGAAGGCGTCGTGTTGGATTCCCAGTTGGTGGAGCATCGTCGCGTGGAGGTCGTGGACGGTCGTCACTTTGTCCACGGCGGCATAGCCCAACTCGTCTGTGGCTCCGTGCACGATGCCGCCCTTGACCCCCCCGCCGGCCAGCCAAACTGACATCGCCTTGTTGTGGTGGTCCCGGCCGCTTCCGCCCTGGGACATCGGAGTGCGCCCGAATTCACCGGCCCAGACAATCAGTGTGCTTTCCAGCATGCCGCGCTGCTTGAGGTCGGTGATTAGGGCCATGCAGGCGCGGTCGATCTCCTGCGCCTTGAAGGCGATTCCGTCCTTAAGGCCGCCGTGGTGATCCCAGTCCTTGTGATAGAGTTGAATAAAACGCACCCCGCGCTCCGCCAACCGGCGGGCGAGGAGGCAGTTTGAGGCAAAGGAGCCGTCGCCTGGTTGGCACCCGTAAAGCTCCAGCGTCTGGGCGCCTTCGCCTTTGAGATCCATCAACTCCGGCACACTCGCCTGCATTTGAAAGGCCATCTCGTATTGAGCGATGCGGGTGGCGATTTCCGGGTCATCCACCAGCGCTGCGTGCTGCCGATTGAGAGAGCTGATGGCCGCCACGTCCCCGCCTTGCTGTTCACGGCTGACCCCGTTCGGGTTCGTTAGATAAAGCACGGGATCTCCTTTCCCGCGCAGCTGTACCCCTTGGTAGCGGCTTGGCAAAAAGCCGCTGCTCCATTGGCGCGCGGCAATCGGTTGGTTCTGCCCTCCCTTTCCCAGGGAGGTGAGCACTACAAATCCGGGGAGGTCCACCGCCTCGCTCCCCAGTCCGTAGGTCACCCAGGAGCCCATGCTGGGCCTCCCGGCAATCTGGGACCCGGTGTTCATGAACATGTGGGCCGGATCGTGATTGATGGCGTCGGTTGTCATCGAACGCACAAGGCAGATATCGTCCAGAACAGAGCCGATGTGGGGAAAAAGGGCGCAAATCTCGGTCTGGCTTTTGCCGAACTTTGCAAACGGATGCTGCGGTGCGAAGCAAAGCAACTTCTGGCCCTGAAGCTGCGCCAACTGCTGGCCCTTGGTCATGCTTTCCGGCATGGCCTCCCCATGCATTTCCGCCAGCTTGGGTTTGGGGTCAAAGGTTTCCAGGTGCGACGGGCCCCCCGCCATTGAAAGCCAGATGACCCGCTTGACCTTCTGCGGTAGCGGCAGGGAGCCCAACATGCCCTTGAGGGCGGCCGCCTGCCCGATCTGCGGCTCCAGCAAAGATCCGAGCGCAAGCGCCCCCAGGCCTTGGGCGGTCTTGCCGAGGAAGGTCCTCCGGTTGTGTGGGAAAGGGGAGTTTAGGTGCATGGTTTGTTTTCCGGGCTGCGGCTGGAGAAGGTCAGGAAGGGGAAGTCGGAGGGCTGGCTCTTTGAGTCGCTTAGGCCCGTGTGATGGATTCATGGAGGTTGAGCAGCACGCGGGCGACATGCATCCATGCCGCGAGCTCCACCTTGTCGATTGGTGCGGGAACCGGAGCCTGTCCGGATTTCAGGACGGCTTCCGCCGCCGGGGCATCCGCCTGATAGATGGACCGGTTTTTGTCTAAAACCGTCATAAGTGTTTTCACCTCTTCCGCTCTTGGTTTCCGCTGGAGGGCCTCTTGAAAGGCCCAATCCAACCTTTCTTCTGGCGACCCGCCGCCTTCCTTGAGGATGCGCGCGGCGAATGCACGGGCCGCTTCGACGTAGGTGGGATCGTTTAAGAGAACCAAAGCCTGTTGCGGGATGTTGGAGCGGGTGCGTTCCGCGCAGCATTCCTCGCGGCTGGGGGCGTCAAAGGCGAGGAGTGCCGGGTGCAAAAACGAACGCTGCCACCAGGTGTAGATGCCCCGCCGGTAGAGCCCCTCGCCCGAGTCGTTGGCCCATTCCCTGGTCGGAAAATTCAAGTTTTCCCAATAGCGTTCAGGCTGGTAGGGCTTGGTGCTCGGGCCGCCGATTTTGGGCGCCAACAATCCGGAAACGGCCAGCGCGTTGTCCCGCACAATCTCGGCGTCATAGCGGAAGGTGCTCTGCCGCGCATGCTCACGGTTGTAAGGATCCGCTGCGGTCAGGGCGGCGTTGGAAACGGAAACCTGCTTGTAGGTGGCGCTGTTGACCAGAGTGCGCACCATGTGTTTGACGTCCCAGCCGCTGTCCATGAACTCGCAGGCCAGCCAGTCAAGAAGTGCGGCATTGGGAGGGGGCTCTCCCTGGGCCCCCAGGTCGTCGAGCACCTTGCTGAGGCCGGTTCCGAAAAACTGTTTCCATAAGCGGTTCATTACGGTGCGGGCCGTCAGCGGGTTCTCCCGTGAGACCAGCCATTGGGCCAGATCCAGCCGCGTCAGGGCGCGCCCCTCAATTTTGGGTTGGGGCAGGAAATGCGGAAGGGCCGCCTTCACGACTTCGCCGCCTTCATCCAAAAAGTTGCCTCGGGCCAGAATGCGAACGGTTCTCGCCTGCGGGGTGGTTTCGCTGACGAGGCATTTGGCCAGGGGCTCGTAGTAGTCTTTCCGTGCCTTTTCCGCGGCGGCCAGTCCCGTTGTCTCCTCCCTGAACGCGGGCGTCACCTTGGTTCTAAAGTAGGTTTGAAGATCCAGCTTCTCCCTTGCGCTTCTTGTTTTCGGCTCCTTTTTGAGTGCGGCCGCCGCGAGCTGGGCGGCTTTTTTGTCAGCCTCGGAAGGTTTGGCGTCTTTTGCCAGTTCGGGAAGCGTGGAGCCTGCAGCGGGCGCCGCGAGCTGCTCTGTCTCCCATGCCTTCTGCGCCTCCTCCAGCTGGGGGGCGATCGCGTCGAACTTCTTTTTCGCGGCCGCGAGGATGCCGTCGAGGCGGCTCATTTCAGCCTGTTCCGCCTCGGAGATTACAAGCATTCCGTCCTCGCGCCGCCCAATGACCGACTCCTTGATGTCCGAAAAAAATGCCCCAAGGGAATAGAAGTCCTTGGTGGTGAAAGGATCGAACTTGTGGTCGTGACACTGGGCGCAGCCCGTCGTTTGCCCCAGCCAGGCCGAGCCAATGGCGCGCACCCGGTCCGTGAGCATTCTTGCCTCGTAGTCCTTGGCCTGTGCACCTCCTTCTTCGGTGGAGAGCACCAGCCTGTTGAACGCGGAACCGACCCGCGTCTCGCGGTTGGCATTGGGAAGCAGATCCCCGGCGACCTGTTCGAGCGTAAAGCGGTCAAAACGCTTGTTGTCGTTGAACGATTTGATGACCCAGTCGCGGTAGGGCCACACATTGCGCGGGTTGTCGCTGTGGTAGCCGATTGTGTCTGCAAACCGCACCACGTCCAGCCATCCAAGGGCCATGCGCTCACCGTAGTGAGGGTTGTCGAGCAGCTTGGCAACGAGCTTTTGGTAGGACTCGGGTTGCTCGTCTGCGACAAAGGCGGAAACCTCTGCCGGGGAGGGGGGAAGCCCTAGGAGGTCGGAGTAGAGGCGGCGGATCAGCGTGCGCCTGTCCGCCTCCGGGGAGGATTTGAGCCCGAGGGCGGCCAGGCGTTTCGTGACGAGTGCATCTACGGGGTTGGCTTCGGCGGGCAAAGAAGCCTTCACGGGCTTCTCGTAGGACCAGTGCAGCTGGTACTGCCCGCCCTGCTTGATCCACTGCTCCAAGAGGGCCTTTTGGTTGGCGGTGAGTTTTTTGTTGGAGTCCGGAGGGGGCATGACCTCATCCGAGTCCTTTGAGTGAAGCCGTTTGACCAGTTCACTTTGGTCTGGCCTGCCCGGCACGAACGCTTCCTTCTCCAGCGCGTCCTCCCGCACATCGAGTCTGAGCTTGGCTTTCCGATGGCCCTTGTCCGGACCGTGGCAATGGAAACAGTTGTCGGAAAGAATGGGACGGATATCCCGGTTGAATTCGACGTTCGCCGGCCCGTCCGCGGCGGCGGAGAGGCCAGCCGTCGACAAAACAAAAAGGAGCAGCGCGGGTTGAGTAAGCAAAAGCCTCATAACAAAAAGAGAACGCCTCAAGGGGGGGATTCTTAGGGCAGCTGGTGGTGCCGGGTTAGGCGGCGCGGTCGCGTTTTCAAAGGCGAGCCTACGGGTTGGCGGTCGGCGGGGGCAGGGAACGGGGCTTTTCCTTGGTTGCGCCGTCCATGAGAAGTATCGCACCAACGTTTTCCTCGGTAAAGAGGCCCACCAGATGGCCGGAGGAGTCGAGAACGGGGAGGGCGGGGGTTTCAAACTCCCGCATCAGGCTGCAGGCCGCCGAAAAGAGATGCCCGGGCGTGACGGTGGGCAGGTCAATGCGGGCGTAGGAAAGGGCGGGCCCCATGGGGCCGGCCGCATGGAGCCCCGTGATCAGGCCGTTTCTGGAAAGAAGCGCGAGGTATCGGCCCAAGTCGTCCGCGATGGGAAAGGTATGCTGTGAGGAGTGCATCAGCAGGTCTGCTGCATCGGCCAGGCGGGCCTCAGAGGGCAGCAGAGTGAAGGTCGTCACCATGGCGTCCTTCACCCTGAGCCCTCGGGAAGCCTCGCGGATGGCCACCTGCGCGGCTTCGCTGCCGGCGCCGAGAAAAAGAAAGGCGGCGACGAACACCAGCATCGGAGCCGGGGCAAGAAAGCCGGCCGCGCCCAAGAGCACCGCGAGGACCTGTCCCGAACCCGCGGCGATCCTTGTGGCGAGGCCGTAGTTGAGGCGCATCGCGAGCAGGGCCCTGAAGACGCGCCCCCCGTCGAGGGGAAACGCCGGCAGAAGGTTGAACGCCAGCAAGCCGGTGTTGATGGTAAAGAGGTTGGAGAGGACGCCGTCCCAGCCGTGGGTGGGCGTTTCTATCGAGGAGAATTGAAAATGCGAAAGGGCTCCAAACGCCAGAGCGAGCACCGCACTGACGGCCGGGCCGGCCAGAGCCACGACTACTTCCTCTATTGGACGTTCTGGGATGCGTTCCAGACGCGCCAGTCCTCCGATCGGCAGAAGGGTGATATCCGGGGTGCGGATCCCGAAACGGCGGGCGGCCCAGGCATGCCCGAGTTCGTGCAGGAGGATGCAGGAAAAGACCAGGCAAAGCAGCGCCACTCCCACGAGCGCCTCGCGCCAACCTCCGGCGAGACCGTCGCTCAGTCCGACCCACGCCAGAAAAATAAGGAACGTGAGGTGAACCCGGATTTGGATGCCTGTGAGGCGCCCTATTGGAAATGACCAGTTCATGACCTTACCCCCTGTCCTTTCTTTTGCCGAATTTCCCCTTTTGCCAGGCACGCCACCCCCGGGTGCGATGGCCTCGTCCGTTGTATCTGTCGCGGTGGCGTGCCTCCGCCTTCTCCTATTTTGCCCCAGCAGGCAGAAAAGCTGGGTTTCCCAGATCCAGCTCACCGCTCAAAGCCGACACCCTGGCGCTCGCCTTTTCGCTTCTGCGTTTGCGTTCCGGAACCGACCAACCGGCGGATTCGGAGAAGGCTCGGCGCACTTTGACCAGGGCAAGCTCTGCGATTCGCCGCACCCACTCGTGGCTCACACCCAGCCTGCGGCCCAGTTCGCGGAAGGAAATGGAGGAGGGGGCGCTGAGGCCGAACTTTAGCGCCAGCACCTGCAACTCGCGGTCGTCGAGTTCTGCGAGGCAAGCCAGCAGTTCATCGTGCAACTCCTCGGCCCGCATCCTGTCGGCGGGGTGTTGTGCGCTGGGATCCGCGAGGGTGTCGCCGATGTTGCGGCCGTCCTCCTCGTCGGGATTGAGCGCCGCGTCCATGGAAACCACCTCGATACGGTCCCCCTGCATTTCAGAAAGCCCGTGCAGTGAGAGTCCCAGACGGTCTGCCAGTTCCTCCTCGCTTGCGGAGCGGCCCAGTTGCGCGGAGACCTCCTCCTGAATGCGCGCAAGTTTGCGGAGGCGCTGGGAGCGCCAGACGGGGATGCGCACCGCCCTGGCCTGGGAGGTGATGGATCTATGGATACGTTGCCGGATCCAGACTGAGGCGTAGGCGAGAAAGCGGGTGCCAAACTTTGGGTTGTAGAGTTCCGAGGCGCGCAGGAGGCCAAGGTTTCCCTCCGCGATGAGGTCCGCCAGGGGCAGGCCGAAGCCCGAGTACTGGTGGGCGATCTTGACCACGAGCCGGAGGTGCGACTTGACCAAGGTTTCACGCGCCGCCTGATCCCCGGCGCAGGCCTTGACCCCAATGGCGAGGGACTCCTCGTGGGTTAGGTTGCGGTGTTTGGCAATATCGGACAGGTAGACGTTGAGGGCGCTCCATTCCCCGCTGCTGGCATGGTTGGCATTGGTTTTCATGATGGGTTCCTGGTCTGAGACTGCCCGATGGCGGCGGGTGGGAGGTGGAAAGGGGAAAAAGGTGTAAGGGTGGAAGAAGGGGTGGAAGAAGGG
This sequence comes from Chthoniobacteraceae bacterium, assembly GCA_947478975.1. Taxonomy (GTDB): domain Bacteria; phylum Verrucomicrobiota; class Verrucomicrobiia; order Chthoniobacterales; family Chthoniobacteraceae; genus Chth-196. The sequence goes on along the minus strand of CANJYI010000054.1, from coordinate 1,222 downwards.
GGTGGAAGAAGGGGGTGGAAGAAGGGGGAGTGGCCGCCCGGGTGAACAGGCGAGCGGTCGGGGCGGGAAGCGCTTCTACCCCCTTGTGACACTTACTGCGGAGCGGAGGTTCAAAACGGCGTAAAAATATTACAAAATCTTTGTTATGTATAAATCCGGAGGCGGAGGCGTTGGCATTTTGGCTTCCGAAAACAGAGTTCGGGGTTCATTATCAGGCTTTCCCCATGCAGATACACATCACCCCCCGGCATCTCCGCATGAGCGCCGGCCTGCACCAGGCCGTGGCCGCACAAATTTTGGCCCTGGCGGTTCCGGGGGTCGGGATCCGTGGGTCGCATGTCATCCTGATGCAGGAAGATTCGGCCAGGCCTTCTAAAGGGGGCGAAGGGAAAAGCCTGTGAGATCTTTAGCGTCGGCGTGTGAAGGCATCGGGCGGATGGCCGGTGCGATAGGGATAGTTGCGGGCCTGAGCCTGGGCGGCTGCGCGACGGTGGATGCAAAGCGGGTGGCGGCGAAGCCAAACTGGATGTGGGTTCGTTCCACGGCGTACACGCATTCCGAGCCCGGGGGGGCGAAGAACGCGATCGGGACGCGGCTGCGGTTTGGAGGGGAGGTTTCCTCGGCTGCGGCGGATTGGAGCTGGCTGCCTTTGGGAACGCGTTTTCGGGTGCAGGAAACGGGGCGCAGTTATGTGGTGGAGGACTATGGGAGCGGGCTGGTGGGAAAGCGGACGCTGGATTTGTACATGCCGCATGAGTCGATGATGAGGGCGTGGGGGGTCAGGTGGGTGACGGTGGAGGTTTTGGAGTGGGGTTCCCCGGTGATGAGCCGGATGCTGTTGGAACGGCGGAAGGATGCGAAGCCTGTGCGGCAGATGCTTGCGGCTATGGATCAGGTGCAGGATTAAACTGCTCCTTACAATAAATTTACATTAAAAGCAGCAGCCCAATTTGCTTCCTCCCAAACATGGGTTAGATTGCGTTTGTTGGGGTCAGTGTTTGTGTTGTTGGGGTCGGGCCGCGCGGTTGCTTGCGAGCCGTGCGGTCCGATTGGGTGGAGGTTTGGGTGGAGGTTTGGGTGGCTAAGCGGGGTTTGGGTGGCTAAACGGGGGGAAAAGGTTGTGTGCTGGGTTGCCCATGCAAGCGGGATGCGCGGTTTAAGTGGCCGGCAGGACGGCGAGGGTTTGAGGAGGAGGAGGGGGGTGTAAGGAGGAGGGGGGTGT
>CANJYI010000053.1 GCA_947478975.1 Chthoniobacteraceae bacterium | reverse complement strand
GGGCATGTTTTGAAAGGCATACCGCAGAGCGGTGGGACGGGTGACTCCGTCGGCTGTCACGACAATCCAACTGCCACGCAGGACGGCCTGCGCCGGATGAAACTGCCCGTCTGCCCCGGCGAGCTCGAATCCTTCCGGCCCCTTGAGCATCAGTCCCTCCGCATTTTCCCGCACCGGCACCTCCGCCTTTTCAGGAGAAAAGACCACCTCGCCGAAGACAGGTCCCGCCGAAACCAGGGTCTGCGCGTACACATTTTTCAGCGCCCAAAGGGCCGCCCGCTGACCGACCGCCTGCTTGTTTGGCGGATGAATGTTGGTGGCGTCGCCCATATCCGCAGCGCACACAACCCCCGCACCCGGAACCTCCCGGGCCACCCGGATCTGGGCCTCGCGCACCAGAGGATAAGAACCCTGCGTCGGGGTCCATGTCTCCGGCTTTCCAAAGCCGGCAAGCGTCACCAACACAAAGGGAAACGGCTTCCCCCAGTCCTCCCTCCAACCCCGGATCAAATGCCCCATGACCGGGGCATACAACTCCCCGCGTCGGGCGTTGGATTCCCCCTGATACCAGATGGCGCCCTTGATATTAAAGGGCGCAAGCGGCCGGATGTTGTTTTCGTAAAGACCACCCGCCCGTAGCACCGGCGCACTGTCGGATACGGCAAAGACCTGTGCTGGTGTCAGCCTTGGCTGGGGTATTGGCGGCGGTTGCTCCCCGGCGGCCTTGGCCTGCTCCACCTGCTTTTTCCACGCAGCCAAATCCGCCTGATCTTCTTGCATGCGCGGGCCGAACTCCTCGCTGAGGGACTTTGCCTTTTCCTTCAGGCCGGCGAATACCGGATCGCCCTCGAGCGTGCGCAAGGGCGTCCAAGGTTCGGCGGCCGTCCCGCCACCGGCGGCGATGAGCAAACCGACCGGTGTTTTGAGCCGCTCGCGGAGGGTCCGGGCAAAAAAGAAAGCGGTGGCCGAAAACTCAGGCGCGGTCTGCGGGCTGCAAACGCGCCAGCCTTTGCCCGCCTGATAGACGCGGATCTGGCTGTCGACTGCGGAGGCGACTTCCGCGTCCACGTTGAGCACTCCGCCGTAACCGCACCAAGGGCCCTTTTGGAGCGTCATCACCATGTTGGATTGGCCGGAGCAAAGCCAGACCTCACCGGCGAGCACGTTGGTCAGAGTGAGGGTGTTGGCGGGTCCGGAGACCTCGATGTCGGGGACCGGTCCGGCCTTTTGGGCGGGCAACTGCACCTTCCAAGGGGTTGCCTTTCCGGCCCCCTGCGTTTCTGCGACCACCGCACCTCCGACCTTCACCGTGACCTTTTCTCCAGCGTCCGCCCAGCCCCAGAATTGCAGGGGTTCGCCGCTTTGAACCGCCATGTCGCTTCCCAAAATACCCGGCAGTGTGACTGCTGCGCGGACGGGAGGAACAGCCGCGCTGAAAACCACCAGCGCCAAACCACTCGCGAAACCGGCCGTCCAGGAACGAGCTTGGCGGGCTGCAGCGCGGAGCGGCGGTTGGGAATCAGGCTGGGGGAAATGGCGGGTGGTTTTCATGACGGCGTTTGGAATTTGGATCAAAGCACAGGACTCAGCGCGTCCGGCCGGTGAGCATCTGATACTCCTCAGGGGTGAGCGCCGCCTTCTCCACCCACTTGCGGGCGTCGGCGGGCTTGAGCCGGAAGTATTCGGTTGCAGCCTTTTCGAGCGCTGCGGAACGCTGGGCCCCCGTCACTCCAATCGTGAGGGCCCATTCGACGGCGGCGGCGGGGTCCTTTGCCGCGGTCGCCTCCACAAAGCCGCGGACCGCAGCCGGATAATCCGCTGTGTTTGAAAGCGCATCCACCTTTTTTGCAGCCGCCTGCGGATCCTTCTGCGCTGCCTTGGCGAGCTGGTTGGCGTAAGCGCTTTCCCTGAGCGCGCTTGGAGGCAGCGCCTCTGGATTCACCTGCTGGACGTAGCGGCGCGCCTCCGATGGACTCAATTGAGCCAGAGCGGCCGCGACCTCCGGGTGCGCGGCGACATCCAGTCCGGGCCAACGGGCAAGTTCCGCCAGGGCTGCCGAACGCGCCGGACCGACCGGCAGGGCCTGGGCATAGGCGATGGCGCTGGCGGGGTCGTCCCCTTTGCCGGCCTTGGCGATGAGCCCCGAAATGGCCCCACGCGCCCCCAGAATTCCCGCAGGACTCTGCGCAAGCTGCGGGACGAGCCCCAGAAACTGTTCCGGCTGTTCCGCTGCGGTCTTGGCCATGGTTTGCCCCACTGCCCGCTGCGCATCCGGAGCCAGACCAGCGCTCCAAGAAGCAAAGGCCTGAGGGTCCTTCTTGGCCCAGGGCCCCAACAGGACGTCGATATTGAAATGGGTCGCCCGCGCATTAAGCCAAAGCGCCGCCGCCTTTTCCGGAGCCACTTCGGAGAGGCGCTTGGCTGCAAACTGAAAATCAAAGCGGCTGGACCGGTAAAAGTCCGTCCCCGAAGTTTCCTTTGCCAGCATGGCCTGCAGTTCGTCTGGCTTTAGCAGGCTGATGGCCTCCATTAAAGCGAGCCGGGTCTCCGCCGGAGAGCCGGCTTTTTCGCAGGCGGCCGCCATTTCCCGAAGGGACCCCTTTGGAATGGCGCCCAAATCCTGAGCGTGACGCGGTGCCGCTTTCGACGCTGCCGCAACCGGGATCGCCGGCGACTCAGCGATCGTGCTGTCGGCCTGGATTACGGCTGGCGGAACCGGCAGTTGCGTTCGAGCAAAAACACCCGAAAGCTGAAACCCGAGCGCCGTTGAGGCGACACTAAGCAGGAGCAAAAGACGCGGGGACATGGGAAGGAAAAGGCAGTGCGCTACTTGGCGCGTATGGGAGCCATTCTGCGGCGCAGCTCCAATTTGTCCGCCTCGGGCAGCGGCAGACCTGAGATAAACTCGCTCTGGGAAACCCCCGGGCCACGGCTCTGCCCGGCCAGCAGAGCGTAGTAGTCGAGCTTGGAGGACCTCGACAGCAGTTCAGCCCCGGCTCGTACGGGTTCAGCGCTGTCTCCCCAGCTTCTGGTCCGGAAGGATGCTTCCTGCATCAGGGAATTCAACGCCCCATCCCGGAAAGCCCCTTGAGGAAGGGTTTCTATCCACTGCATCGCCGAGGAACGGTCCTGCTGCGCCAGCGACCACCACACTCCGCCCGCCGCACTTTTCGTAAACTGCTCCTTTCCCTGCTTTTCTGCGAACTGGATCGCCTCCTCCACCCCGCCGCTGCGGAGCCGGGCGGCAGCCTCGAGTGCCACCTGCGTGTCGTTCTTTTCGGTGTCTGCAAGCGAGTTGAAAACCACGCGCTCAGAGCCCGGGGCATCCGCGCGCATGGCCCTGGTCATCTGCGAGCCAATGCGGGCCACCATAGCACTCTCTGCGGGCTTGGGATCCTCCCCAGGCTTGACCTGCACCAGGCCCGCCGCCATCCGGCGCAACTCCACCATTGCAGCCGCCGGGTCGCTCGCCGCTGCCTGCGATGCGACCTGGCCCAGGAGCCGGCGCACCACTCCTTCGCTGGGGGATTTGGGGTCCAGCAGTTGCGGATTTTCCTTCAGCGCCGCCGCCATCCCGGCGATGCTTCCGGAGGCCTTGGAAAGGTCCTCGCTAAAGCTTCCGCGCATCGCCGCAGCGACGCCGGATTGAAGTTTGTCCGGCAGCTGGGCGAGCGCACGGATTGCGTCGGCTCCGCTTTTGTGGGCTATCGCCACGATTGCGGCTTGGGCGACTTTGGGGTCTCCGGCGGTCTTACCCAACTGCAGGACCCGCTCGGGATCGAGTGAGGCCAGCCTCTCAATCAAGGCGCTTCTGGCTCCGTCAGTAGGATCGGCTTTGGTGCCCTCCTCCTTGGGAAGCTGCTCCCAAAGGGTGGAAGCCTGCTCGAAGCTCAGGCCCCCAACCAGCTTGGCCAGCAGCAACATATCTCCCGTCCCACCCCCCTTGAGGATCTTGGTGCTGAGGCGTGTGAGGGCATCGATCTGGCGCTCTTTTGAAAGGTCGTTGAAAGTTTCCCCATCCGAAGCGCTCAGCACAGGAAAGGGTGCGGAGTCGGAAGCCACAGTGCCTTGGACTCCGAACTGCCCGAGCGATTCCGTTGGAGACCCACTTTCAAAAGAAGCCTCTGGCTGCAGAAGCGCGCTCCTGTGAGCAAGCAGCCCGGCACAGAAGCCGGCAGCCAGCGAAGCGCCGAGAACAAAGGGGGGTCTCATACTCACTAACAATTAGGGAAGTCGCTGCTATATTAGGTTGCAAAACAGTAGCAACCAACACTTTCAGTGCCGGACCAAACAATCCGCCGGCCAAACCGGCCTGACTCGCAGGCAGGCACCGTGGGGAAACCCACGGCCTTTCGGCCACCGTCTCCACTGTCATCCCGGCTGTGTCGCCGCCGCTCAATCACGGATTACCAATCCTGAGGCCTGAGGAGCTTCACAGGTTTCCAGCAGCACACAGGCTCGCTAGAAAGGGGCAAAGTCAATTTTCCAACTAAAACAACTGCCACTCTCCCGCAAAGAGTGAAGACGCGTCTGGAAAACGGGGGCTGACTGCCAAACCAGACGCCCCAAATCAGACGCCGCCAAATCAACGGCGGAAAGAAAGCGTCTGCAACAGTATCGGATTGTTGGCGAGTTGAAGTTCAGCCCCAGCGGGAATCGACATTCCCTTGCTCCCGAGCATCAACTCAGGCGTGGGGGCGAAGGAGGTGCCGTCCAAATTACGCGCCTGTGCGTTCGGTTGAGTCGCGGCGAGGCCCTGTAATACCGCCTGTGTGGAGGTATTCACGGACAAGACAGAAAGCGTTGAATCGGCCGAGCCGGAAGTAGGGAACACCTGCGGGGCCTGGGTGAAGGAGGTCAGTGCGGTTTGGATCTTGATGAAGGTGCTGCTCGTCTTTTTGGGGTCTCGAGACTGCCCAGCCGCCTGCAAGGAACGGATGTCCTGAATGAAGTCGCCTCCCGCGCCTAGGGGCCTTGGATTCTTAGAGGAAGCCAACGCCGCATCCTTCCCAAATGCGCCCACTGCGCCCACTGCGCCCTTCGCCACGGCTAGGTTCTCCGCCTTGGCTGCAACAGGACTCGCCTCGGGGTCAGTGGAAACCGACTCCTCCGCGGATTCCGACTGCTCCACTCCGAGCTCCTTTTTAAGCGTCGAAAGCGCAGTTTGGGCCGCCTTCATGTCTCCTTCGAGCAGAGCCTTCCGAATCCCGGAAAATTCCCGACGCAGAGAGGAGGTTTGGTTCACTGGGTCGTATCCATTCGCAGTCGCCACCGACGAGTCCCTCTGGAACTCGGAAAGAGCCTTCCTCGCGCCTCCGAGGTCGCCGGAATCGATCGCATTGTGCAGTTCGGCAAAATGAGTCGCGTACTGTACGGCTTGAGCTTGGGCTATCGCTGCTGCCGCCGCCATGGTTCCCGATGTTGCGTTGATGCTAGAAACACTCATGGTTGGAATTGTGTGCAGGCCGAGTTTTGAATCAAACAATGTCTAGCAGAAATGTCATGGAAGACAAGATTTTATCACTAGCTCTACACTGAGACGGCGAGGCGAGAAAATGCAGGATATTAATATAAGGATCTGCAGCCAGAGAGCCGTTAAATTAAATACAACACTGCTAGCACGCAAAACTTGGTGCCTCAAATTGTTTTCCAGGCTCTAACTCTCCCAGAGAGCACAGCCAGCTTGTTTCAGCCAAATTAGGCACTCCGTCCGGACCTCTTGCCACTGGCGGACGCCTAGGACTGCTGGATGCCAACCAACACAACTCCTACCCATTTTCCATTTAACAAGGAAACAGCCCAAGGAAAACACCGCTCTCCAGCAAAAAAGTTGAACGCGATTAGCGAGAAAAACCCAAAAAGACGGTCACTCAGTTCCCGCTGGAATCGCAGAGAGCGAAGGACCTACCCAACCATCGAGCGAGTCGAAGCAGTAGCCAACCGCGCTTCGCGGATCATCGGACTCGAGAAGTCCTGGTTTGAAAGGATACTCAGCGCCGAATCCGCAAGCACGTTGGACTGGGTTTGAGTCGCGATCGCCCCGCGGAACTGCATGTCAGTGCGAGCCAGAACCGACAGCTCCTTGGCCACGTCGACGTCCGCAACCCGGCTGGCTGCAGCATCAGTACCGAGCATCCGCTCCCGAATCCTGTCCAACCCCATCCTGAGCTGCGACTGTTCCGACTGGTTCACTGCTATCCTCTTGGAGAGGTCCTCCAACAGAAAGTCAAAACCCTTCTGCCCCCACTGAGCCTCGTCAAGAAGCTCGGCAACCCCGGTGACGCCTGTGCTGTCCCTTCCTGGCGTTGTGAGCGCAGTGATCTGGCCAAGCAAACTATTGAACGGTCCCGCAGGAGTTGAAACTTCGCTCTGCGTGATGTTTAAGGTGTCGACTGCCTCCTGGCTCAATGCGACAGAAAGCGTCTCGGGAGGGGTGCTTGGGGTTGTGCTCCCATCACCATTCAGGTAGTTCATCAGATTCCGTCCGTTGAACTGAGACATCCTGTAGGAGGAAAGCTCGTCCTGCAGCATAGAGAACTCCCCAAAGGCGCTGTTCACATCCGCCGCGTTCTTGATGGGATCGCGCATCTGCGTGGCCAACTCGCTCATCCGGCTCACGACACTGGCCATCTGCTGGAAGACGCCGGACTGCGTTTCCAAAAACGACATTGCGTTGAACACTCCCGTCTCAAGGGCCCGCAGACGCAATCCCGAGTTGCGAAGCCTCAATACGGAGCCCGCCTCAACACCTGCAGCAGACGGGTCCACAATACGGGAGCCAGCAGAGAGCTGAGAGATACTTCTCCGTTGGGCCGCAGCAACTTGCATCAAGTCGCGGGCGGAGGAATTCAATGCCGCATACTGGTCGTTCAGGCTGATGCTCATAGGGGTATTCCCTATGCTCTTTTAGTCGCCTTTCAGAGTCAAGCACATTGAAATCCTCGAGCCCGCGCGGTCGAACGCAATGCCGCCAGAAGGTTCCAACAAAAAACGGCACCGTCGTAACGGTGCCGTCTTGCGGGCCGGCCCACACCAGATTTTGGTTAGGCTGGCTCAGGTCAGATTTTTCGCGGAAAACTATCTGATCTTCTTAAGGAGGGGAAGGCCAGTGCTGACGTTTTCGGAGACTTCGTACCCTGCGGGAAGCGCATCAAGTGCGCCTTCCTTCGCCTCCCCAGCGAAGAAATAAAGGGTGACTTCCTGGCCGCCCTTCAGCTTTTGACGACGGCCGTGGAGGAAATAGGTTTTACCTGACTTTTTGCTTTGAACGCTGTATGACATAAATTTGTGTATGAAATTGACTTCGGACTAGTTGGCCGAGGAAGAGTGCCCCTGGAAAACACAGATAATGACCCTACGAATGGGTCTAATCTGGGCTAATGCAGGGACAGAAACGCCCCGAACCACGCCGCCCTCGATTTACTTGAGGATACCGGCCTTCTTCAATGTGGCGAATGCGCCGTTTTTGTTGATCGTCTTCAACGCTCTGGCGGTGAGCTTGACCGTCACGAAACGGTTCTCTTCAGCCACCCAAATCCGCTTGTGCTGGAGATTCGGATAGAAGGTGCGCGCCACCACTTTGGTGACATGCTGTCCGATCCCGCCTTTTTTCTTGGCCAGACCGCGACGATGGATGATTGAGCCCTGCGTGGGCTTGGCTTTAGTGATGCTGCAAACTCGGCTCATAGTGAAACTCCTTCTGGAACAAATCGGGGCGGGACGATGCTGCACCAGTGCATGGGGGTCAAGTGATTTCCTCGCACAACCTCATATTCCGGCACTTTCCTCACACTGAAACGCCCCTTCTCCTGCTTTCATTCGTGTTTGCATATGAATCTTGAGGCACTTTCACTCGCTTTTGAAGACAACTTTCTCAGCCGCGGAGAATTGGGAGCGTCGGTGGCGGTTTGGAGGCAAAACCACCCCCCGCTCTCCCTAGGTGCCGGCTTTCAAGACCCCGAACGTTCCCAGCCCTGGCAAAGCGACACCCCTGTCCTAGTGTGGTCCGCCACCAAAGGGCCGGCCGCCGCCTGCCTTCTCCACGCCCTAGAGACTGCGCGGGTCCCCCTTCACACCGCGGTTGCCACGATTTGGCCCGCCTTTGCCGCCTCGGGCAAGGGCGCGATTTCACTGCGCATGCTCCTCCAACACGAGGCCGGACTGTGCGCCCTAGACAACCCTCCGCCGGTAGAGGACCGCGAGGCGGTTGCCGCCGCGCTCTCCCTCCAAGCCCCTGCGTGGGAGCCTGGTACGGCTCACGGCTACCATCCCCGCACCTTCGGTTTTCTGCTCGACGAACTACTGCGCCGTCTGGGCGCCGGGGAGTCTCTCGGCGACTACTGGCGCAGGGTCTTTGCTGAGCCCCTGTCCCTGGACTTTTGGATAGGCTTACCCCCTCATCTGTTGGCCCGGGTTGCCCCGGTCTTTTCCGCCCGCTCTATGCTGCCCAAAGGCGACCCCTTCCTGGCCGCGTTCATGACCCCGGGCTCCCTCACCTCCCGCTCCTTTGCCTCGCCGAAAGGACTGCACTCTGCCGCCTCGATGAACACCCCTGCAGCGCGCGCCGCCTGTTACCCGGGATTTGGCGGCATCGGCACGGCCTCCGCTCTGGCCAAGTTTTACGCCATGCTTGCATGCGGGGGGACATGGGAAGGACGCCGCTTCTTTGAGCCGGCCACATTGGAGTCCATCCAGAGCGGGGGCGTTCAAGGCCCCGACAGGGTCCTGCAGATGGAGACCGCCTTCAGCTGCGGATTCATGCGCGACACGGTTTCGGCGGGGGGCGCAAAAACACGCCACATCTTTGGGCCAAGCCACTCAGCGTTTGGACACCCGGGCGCGGGCGGCAGCGTGGCTTTCGCAGACCCGGAGCGCGGTCTGGGCTTCGCCTACGTGATGAACCAGATGGAACCGGGCGTGCTCCCCAATCAACGTGCGATGGCTCTGGTTCAGGCCCTTTTCGGGCAGCTTTAACGGGGTTCCCTTCATCCCAGCCTGCGGCGAGCGTACTCCAAAAAGCGCCGCAAGCTCAAGGCACCTGACCGAGCTGTGGAACCGAAAAGCGCCTCATTTGCCACAGGTCTAAAAGCTAAGAGACAGACAGGCTGGGTCCACGAGTGTAGCTAATGATTGGCCGGGAGGAGGGTGGTGCTAGAATAAGACGTTCTCTCCAGAGCACGCAGATGTACCACTCCCGCCTCCTGCCCCTCCTCCTTTTACTCGCGCCGCAGTCCTCCATCGGCGCGGATTCCGCAGTACTGTGGGCACGCAAGATCCAACCGCTTTTCGACGTCCAATGCGTCAAGTGCCACGGTCCGATCGAACAAAAGGCGGGCCTTGAGCTGGACACCCTTCAGGCCGTGCTCAAGGGCGGTGACTCCGGCCCTGCGATTCTCCCCGGCAAGCCGGCCGAAAGCATCCTCTTCAAGCAACTCGCAGCCGGGGCCGATCCCCACATGCCGCCCAAGAAGCAGCTTTCCGACGCCGACCGCGAAGCCGTCAGCCAATGGATCACCGCACTGACAGCCGCCCCCGCCCCTTTGAAAGAGGCGGCGACGGGTGCCCCAAAACATTTCACCTCCGTCGAGCAGGCCATTGACTCGCTGCTCGCGGAGAGCTGGAGCCGCGGGGCGATTACTCCGGCCCCAGCTGCCAGCGACTCCCTTTGGTGCCGCCGGCTTTATCTCGATCTGGTGGGACGCATTCCCTCGCAACCGGAGCTCGACGCATTTTTGAGCGCACCGCCCGGGTCGCGGCGTGCTGCGCTTGTGGACAGCCTCCTTGCCTCCCCTGAGTACCCCGTGCACATGAGGGAGCTGTGGGATGTGTTCCTTCTGGGCCGTACCAAGCGGGGCAATTCCGAGGACCGCCGCAAGCAAAACGGCTGGTGGACCTTTCTCGAAACGGCGTTTCGCACCAACCGCCCGTGGAACGAAACCGTCCGGGCTTTCCTGACGGCGCGCGCTGACAAGCCGGAGAACAAGGGCGCCACGTGGTTTCTTTACGAACGCAAAAACGACCATCAGGCAATTGCGGAGGCTGTCGCCCCGGTGGTCTACGGCACAAAGATCGACTGCGCCCAGTGTCACGACCATCCCCTGGCCCGCGAGATCAAACAGGCGCACTACTGGGGTCTGGTAACGGCCTTCAACCGAGGCAAGAACGTGGAGGGCTCCAACGGGGTGGCCGAATCCGCCATCGGCGGGTTTGTGAACTTCACCAACCTCAAAAAGGAATCCCAGCCCGCCCTCGTCACGCTGCTCACCGGCCGCACCCTTTCGGAAACGTGGCCGGCCAGCGATCAAAAGCAGGAGGATTCCGACGAACAATACCTCGATCCAAAGGCCAAGGTGCGGGTTCCAAAATACTCTCGTCGCGAGGCTTTTGCCGAGCTCGCCACGCACGAAAACCCGCTGCTTGCCCGCGCCTTTGTCAACCGCATGTGGTCCGTCTTTTTCGGGCGCGGCATCATCCATCCGGCAGACCAAATGAACGAGCGCAACGCTCCCGCCCAGCCCGAACTGCTGGACTGGCTGGCCCGTGATTTTTCAGCCAGCCACCATGATGCCCGGCGCCTCGTCCGTGGCATCGTGCTTTCCAGCGCCTACGCACTGGGAGCCTCCGCCAACCCGCCGGAAGCGTTTGCAGGCGCGCT
>CANJYI010000052.1 GCA_947478975.1 Chthoniobacteraceae bacterium | reverse complement strand
GGCGGACCAAAGTCCTGGATGGAGCCCGTGTCACCACTGGTCGCCACACACGAAGTCCGCCAAAAACTGAGCCCGCCCGCCGATGGGGGGGACCTCACCGTCTACCTTTTCACGGGGGACGCAGGAGACGGCAACACGGAGGACTTTGCCGTTTGGGAGAACGCCAGACTGGTGGCAGCCGGCCGACCCGACCTCCCCCTACGGGACCTGCCCGCCGCAATGCAGCACCTTGCAAAACGCCGCGCCGAGGTGATCGCGTCAGCGCCAAGGTGCCTGGCTGCGGCACACGATGCGGATGTTTCCACGGAACGGACGGAACCCGAAAAACTGGCGAGCAAACACTCGGTTCAGGCCGACATCCTTTCCGACTGGCTGAATTACCTCGGACTGGGTTCGGCGGGTGAGGCAAAGCTGGGGCCGCTGCTTACAAAAAAAATGCTGAGCACGCCAGACTACACCTTCATCAAGGGGTGGACCGGTGACAGTTCCCTTAGCGTGACCGCCAACTCCTCCGACCAGACCGTGAAAACCCCGGGCACGATGAAGCCCCACAGCATCGCGGCACATCCTTCGCCCAAGCTCGCGTCTGTCATCGCATGGAAGAGCCCGGTTTACGGACGTTTGCACATCACGGGGAGCGTACAGGACGTGCACACACCCGGCGGCAACGGCATCACCTGGGCCCTTCAAGTGCGACGTGGCAACACGCGCGAGATTCTTGCCAGCGGCACGAGCGACGGGGACAAGGTGATTTCTTTCGGCTTGCACGGAAATGTGCACATCCAGACGGGAGACGCCGTCACCGTTGTCATCGGAGCGAAGCAGGGCGACCATGCGTGCGATCTGACTGCCGTCGATCTCGTGATCAATAACGGGGACACCGCATGGGATCTCGCAAAAGAGGTTTCCCCGGACATTCTCGCGGGAAACCCACACGCTGACGGGCATGGAAACAAGTCGGTATGGCACTTCTTCGGTGAGCCCGAAACCGAATCAGGCCAGCCTACCATACCCGCAGACTCGTTGGCAGCACAGTGGCGCAGGACGATGGATTCTTCCAAACGCACCGAGATCGCCCTGCGCATCCAGGAACTCCTGCGGACGGACCCAAAGGCGATCCCCGCAGGCAGTCCCGATTCCGCCCTCCACAAGCAGCTTCTTGCGCTCAACGGACCGCTGCTGGCTTCCGGCCTCCGCACGCTAGAACCGCTGGACAGCGGCCCCCATTCGACCTTCGGCATCCCACGGGACCTCTTGGGTAAACATCCGGTCAGTCCCAAAGTGTCGCCCGGGGCACTTTGTGTGCAGGCCCCTTCCTTGATTCCGGTTAAAATCCCTGGAGCACTGGCACAGGGGGCGGAACTGGTGGCGACCGGCAGGCTCCACCCTCAAAGCGGGCCAGACGCCAGCGTCCAACTGCGGGTGCTTACCGCCAAGCCGGCCAGTCTCGCAGGCCTGCAAACCAGCGCCACCAACACCCAAACCGAAAGCGGCGCTTGGACCGCCAGCAAGACGGCCGTCGCCTTTGACGCACCTGTGCTCGTCCATGATGCCAGCCGCGCCCGCGAACGTTTCGAAAAGGAGTTTGGGGAGTTCCGCCGCATTTTCCCAATCGCACTCTGCTACACCAAGATCGTGCCCTCGGACGAGGTGGTCACCCTCACCCTTTTCCACCGCGAAGACGAACCCCTGGTGCGCCTGATGCTGGACGATTCGGACAAAGCCGAACTGGACCGACTGTGGGACGAGCTACACTTTGTGAGTCAGGGCGCGCTCACGCTGGTGGATGCCTTCGAACAGATCTGGCAGTTCACAACGCAGGACGGACCGGACAAACCGAACGGGGACAAACGGCTCGCGCCCCTACGGGAGCCGATCATGCAAGGCGCCGATGCCTTCCGCAAACTTCTCGTCGCCACCGAACCACGACAACTCGAAGCCGCCGTAGAGTTCGCCGGGCGCGCCTGGCGCCGCCCGCTCACCCCGGTAGAGAATGGGGCGCTCCGGACCCTCTACAAGAGCCTCCGCGCCCAGTCCATTCCCCACACGGAAGCGATCCGCATGGTCCTAGCCCGCACTCTGGTTGCGCCCTCCTTCCTCTACCGTGGCGAACAACCCAGCGAGGGCTCCAAAGCAGCTCCAATCAACGCGTGGGAACTGGCGACCCGGCTGAGTTACTTTCTGTGGTCCGGCCCACCGGACGCAGCGCTACTGATCGCGGCGAAGGACGGATCGCTGCTCAAGCCCGAGGTGCTGGCCGCCCAGTCCCAACGCATGCTCAAGGATGCGCGCGTGCGCAGGTTGGCGACGGAGTTCGGCTGCCAGTGGCTGCACATCCGCGACGTCGCCGTATTGGATGAGAAAAGCGAGCGCCACTTTCCCACCTTTGCCTCCATTCGGGGCGCGCTGCAGGAGGAAGCGGTCCTGTTCTTCATGGATTTCTTTTCCAAAAACCGGTCCGTGCTTTCGCTGCTGGATGCCGACCACACCTACCTCAACGGGGACCTTGCCGCGCACTACGGTTTGGAGCCAAAGGGACCGGAATGGCGGCGCGTGGAGGGGCTACGCGCCATGGGGCGCGGAGGCGTTCTAGGCTTCGGCAGCACCCTGGCCAAACAAAGCGGAGCGTCCCGGACCAGCCCCATTCTGCGTGGAAACTGGCTGAGTGAGGTGGTCCTCGGGGAAAAACTCCCGCGCCCTCCAAAGGGTGTTCCCATACTCCCTGAGGAGGCGCCGAAGGGGCTCACCGAGCGGCAGTTGATCGAGCAACACAGCTCCGACCCGGCCTGCGCGAACTGCCACAAACGGATTGATCCCATGGGCTTCGCCCTAGAAGGCTTCGATGCGATCGGCCGGAGCCGCACCAAGGATTCCACGGGACTCGCCATCAACACCGCCACCACGCTCCCCGACGGCACCGCCATCAACGGCCTCGCCGGCCTGCGGGACGCGCTCCTCACCAAACGCTCCGAAGACTTTGAGCGCCAGTTCTGCCGTAAGTTGCTCGGCTACGCCCTTGGCCGGAGCGTCCAACTTTCCGACAAACCGCTTCTCACCCGGATGCTCGAACAACTCAAATCGAGCCGGCACGAGGTCGGCAAGGTGATCGAACTCATTGTCACAAGTCCGCAATTCCGCGAAGTCCGCGGCCGTGCTCACGATCCGCTCGCAGGAAACTAACCCCCAAAACATCCCAATCCCATGCAATCACACCGCTTCTCCCGCCGCAGTTTTCTCCGCGGCCTAGGCGTCACAATGGCGCTTCCCTGGTTGGAATCACGCAACGTGTGGGGTGACACGCCCGCGCGAAACAAGCCGGCCAGCGAGGCGCCGGTGCGACTGGCCGTGCTTTTCTCCGGCAACGGCTTTCACTCAAAGGAATGGTGGGCGAAGGGAGAGGGCAAAAACATGGAGCTGGGGAAGGTGCTCGAACCCCTTGGCGATTTCCGCGAAAAACTGCTCTTCGTGCGCGGGCTCTACCACGAAGAGGCGAGGAAGGGGAACATCCACAGTTCGCAGACCGGCAACATCCTTTCAGGTGCGCCGATCGCCTCGGGAGGCGAGATCCGTTCGGGCACCAGCATGGACCAGTTGCTGGCGCAGACCTACGGGCGCTCCACCAAGGTGCCCAGCCTTGTGCTGGGCTGCGAGCGGGCGAACCCGTCGGTGCACAAAAACTATTCGATGCTCTACAGCTCCCACGTCTCGTGGAGTTCCCCGACCACGCCAACCCCGCTTGAGATCTACCCTTCCCTCGCCTTCGACCGGCTCTTCAAGGACGAGGTGGCGCGCGGCGACAAGAGCGTCCTCGACGCCGTCCTTTCGGACGCGCAGAGCCTGCGCCGCAATATCAGCACCGCGGACCAACGCAAACTCGACGAATACCTCGACTCGGTACGCGACGTGGAGAAACGCATCGAGAACGCGGGCAAACGCGGCGAGCTGCAGGGCTGGCGTCCCACCCTGGAGAAGCCCGACATGAAACGGCCCGCGGACGGCGTACCGCAGGACATCGCCGAGCACATGCGTTTGATGTGCGACATTCTGGTGCTCGGCTTCCAAACCGACACCACGCGGATCACCACGTTGAAGCTCAACAACGACCACAGCGCCCTCCGCTTCCCGAACTTGAAGAGCATCCAGCAGCCGGGCAACGGGATCGACTACATGATCCACCACTTGCTCTCGCATTCCGATGCGGCCGACTGGCTGGCGGTCAACCAGTTCTTCCTGGAGCAGACCGCCTACATCGCGCGGAAGATGAACGCCATTCAGGAGGGCCCGCGCACGCTTCTGGACAACACCATGCTCATGCACTGTTCCAGCATGATGGCCGGCGCGAAACACGACAACGACCAGTTGCCGGTCATCCTACTCGGCGGCGGAGGTGGCCGCATCCAGGGCGGCCGCGTGCTCGACTACAAGGACAAACCCGACCGCCAGCTTTGCCGCCTCTTCCTGTCGATGTTGGACAAGATGGACCAGCGCCCGGGCACCTTTGGCGATGCGAAGCAGATGCTCGAGGAGGTATGAGCATGCCCGTGTTCACCCGGGCTCTTTTTTTTCTGGCTCTGGCTTGCCAGGCTGGGTCCGCCGCGACTGCCGCTTCACCGACGCAGCCCAACGTCCTCTTCGTGGTCTTCGACGACCTCAACAACCGGCTGGGTTGCTACGGCGATCCGGTGGCGAAGTCACCCAACCTCGACAGGCTTGCGGCCCGGGGCACAGTGTTCACGCGGAACTTCTGCCAGCAGCCAATCTGCGGTCCATCGCGCGCTTCGTTCATGAGCGGGCGCAGGCCTGACTCACTCGGCATCTGGAGCATGACGAAGTATCTCTACGATGCCCATCCAGATGCGGTTACGATCCCGCAATGGTTCATGCAGCACGGCTATACCTCCATGAGCATAGGGAAGGTGCTCGGTGGCTACGGCAAGGAGGCAGACTTCAAGAAACTGAGCGTGCCGGATCGGCGCACGGGCGGCAAAACAAAGGATGAGTTTGCCTTGCCGAACGGGACCGCTTTGCCCCCGAATCTCGCTCGGGACCTGCTCTGCGAAAATCGCGAGGTGCCGGACGACGCCTGTTTTGACTCGGTCTCGGCCAGCCTTGCGATCACCGAACTGCGTGCGCTGGCACAAAAGCCGGAGCCGTTTTTTCTGGCGCTGGGTATCTTCAAGCCGCACACGCCCTACAAGGTGCCGAAGCGCTACTGGGACATGTATCGCCGCGAGGACATTCCGGCCATTGAGGCGCCTACTCGGCCGAGGAATGCGCCCGAGATCGCCTTCCACGCAAACCACGAAATCCTCGGCGAACCGAAGGCCCCTCGCACACTCGATGAGGAAGCCAAGCGCGAGATCCGCCACGGCTACTACGCCGCGATGAGTTTCGCCGACGCGCAGTTTGGACGCGTGCTGGACGCGCTCGATGAGCTCAAGCTTCGGGATAACACCATCGTCGTCATCATTGGCGACAATGGCTTTCAACTCGGCGAGCACCACTGTTGGGGAAAGATGACCTTGTTCGGGTGGGATGCCCGCGTACCGCTCATTATCAGTGCTCCCGGCGTCGAAAAGGGCGGGATGAAAACGGGGGCCATCAGCGAGTTGATCGACATCTTTCCCACGCTCACAGACCTCTGCAGTGTTCCAACTCCCCCGAAGCTGGATGGCACCAGCCTCGTTCCGGTACTCAAGGATGCCTCGGCATCTGTGAAAAGCGCCGCGCTCACGCAGCATCCGCGCCCCGCCCTTTATTGGGGTGGCGGTCCGAGGGCATTGCCGCAGGTGATGGGTTATGGCCTGTTCACCGACCGCTGGAGCTACCATGAGTGGCGCGACTTCAAGACTGCCCAGGTCGTTGGCCAGGAGCTCTACGACCAACAAGCCGACCCGCTCGAAACCCTGAACCTCGCTGGGTCAGTCGATTCGGCCGCACACATTCCCGCGCTTGCGGAGCAACTCAAGAAGGTGACCCTGAGGAGCGGCCATTAAGAGGAGCACATTTTCCGCAGAGGACGCGCCCTTCACCTTCGCACTCCTGCTCGTGACGCTCAGAGCGCTCGCACTGCATGCACGACAAGCCCACGGCCGCAGTGCTGTTGCCGCAAGCAGTTCATTGTAAATACCCCAGAAGCCCCTAAGCCACCTCCCCCATGAAAACGACCATCCGCCTCTTTGTTGCCCTGCTGTCTCTCACTTCAGGGCTCACGACCCAGATCTTTGCCGCTGACGCACCCGTTAAACGTCGCCTTCTCTTCACAGAGTATGGAAAAGGCCCCAACCGTTTTGTGGAACTGGACGGCGACGGAAAACTCGTGTGGGAACTGAAGCCACCGAGCACCGCGGTTATTTTCCAGGCGCTGCCCAACGGCAACATCCTCTTCGGCTACGGCGGCCAGCCCACGGGGGTGCGCGAGATCACTTCACGCGGCGAGACGGTTTTTGACTACGTCAGCAAGTCCCACCAGGTCTTCGGGTGCGAGCGTCTCGCCAACGGCAACACACTCGTGGCCGAACAGGAACCGTGTCAGGCACTGGAGGTCAACGCCAAGGGCGAGACCGTGCGCGTCACCCCCCTGACCACCAACGCAAAGGGCTTTCATCTGCAGGTTCGCAACGTCCACAAGCTGCAAAACGGCAACATTCTCGCCGCACACGAAGGCGAGGGTGCGGTGCGCGAAGTCGACCCGCAGGGCAAGGTCGTGTGGGAATACACCGGCGTCACCAACACGGGCGAGGCCCAGCGTCTCGCCAACGGCAACACCCTCATCTGCTGCGGCACCCAAAAGCGCCTCATCGAGGTCACCCCCGACAAACAGATCGCGTGGGAGTTCAAGGCCGAGGACGCACCCGAGCTCAACATCACCTGGGTTTCCAGCGTGCAGCAGCTCAAAAACGGCAACCTGCTTGTCGGAAACTTTATCCGGGGACAGGAAGGCAAGGGCGCCCACGCCTTTGAAGTGACCCGCGACAAGAAGGTCGTATGGAAGTGGGAAGACCACTCCTTCATCAAGTCCCTCACCACGGTCCGCGCCCTCGGAGAATAGGGCCCGACCTGACCCATCGACCTTCCGTCTGGTCCTCTTCTTTCTAGTCCCATTCCCATGCCAACCGTTGCCATCACCGACTACACTTTTCCCGACCTCTCCCTTGAGGAGGCCGTTCTCCGCCCCGCAGGCGTGGAGATTGTGTCCCTCAAGGACAAGCGGTCGGCGGAGGAGCTCTCTGCGCTTGTGCGCGACGCTGATGCCGTGATCGTACAGTTTGCCGCCGTCACCGCCGCGGTCATCCAGGAGATGGCGAGGGCAAAGGCCATCGTTCGTTACGGGATCGGCTACGACAATGTGGACGGTGCCGCGGCACGTGCACGCGGCATCCCGCTCTGCAACGTGCCGGACTACTGCGTCGACGAAGTGGCGGACCACACCCTCGCCCTCATCCTCGCCATGACGCGGCAGGTAGTGCCCAACGCGTTGCTCGTTCGCGAGGGCAGATGGGGACTTGCGACGCCGGTGGGCGGCATGGCGGCACTGAAGCAGCTCACCGTAGGCATTGTCGGGTTTGGGCGAATCGGCCGCGAAGTCGTCAAACGCCTGCTCCCGTTCAAGACGCGCGTGCTGGTTTTCGACCCCGTCGTCGCGCCGGAGGAAATTGAGAAAACAGGGGCGGTCGCCGCAGCCTCCTTTGACACGCTACTTGCCGAAAGCGACATCGTGTCCCCCCACTGCCCCTCGATCCCGGCAACCAAGCAACTCTTCAACTCCGCCGCCTTCGCGAAGATGAAAAAGGGCTCCCTTTTTGTGAACGTGGGTCGGGGTGACCTGGCCGACAGCGGCGCCGTGACCGCCGCGCTACAGTCGGGACACCTGGCGGGTGCGGCGCTGGACGTGTTTGATCCCGAACCTATTCCAGCGGACCATCCCATTCGCGTGATGCCGAATGTGATCCTCGCTTCGCACATCGCCTCCGTCAGCACACCGGCGGTGGGGACGCTCCGGGAGACTGCCGCCCGCACCGCTCTCGCCGCCGTCCGGGGAGAAGCGCTCCCGAATGTCGTCAACGGCGTGGACGCCCGCAGATAAATCCGCTTTATCTACCTTCCGTCCATACAAACAACCACCCACCAGAACCATGCACTCCCGTCGTTCCTTCCTCGCCTCGTTGTCCACCCTTGCCGCCACGCCCCTTTTGGCGCGTGACTTTGGCCCCGGCGCCGCACCGGTCCGTTATCCCGAGCCGGATGTCATCGCCTTGGACAAGGCGTTTGAGAAATACAAGGTGGGCTCCGCGCCTATCGAGCGCCTCCACACCGGCATGTACTGGGCAGAAGGCCCGGCATGGAGCGGTTGGGGCCAGTACCTCGTGTGGAGCGACATCCCCAACAACGTCCAGCACCGCTGGCTCCAGGATGACGGAGAGGTCACGACCATCCACAAGCCCGCGGGCCACAGCAACGGCAACACCTTTGACAACCAGGGCCGGCAGGTTTCCTTCGAACACGGCAACCGTCGCGTCGTCCGCTACGAAGCGGACAGCAGTATCACGGTGCTCGCCGACAAGTTTGAGGGCAAACCCTTCAACGCCCCCAACGACGGCGCCGTCCATCCCGACGGCAGCATCTGGTTCACCGATCCCGGCTACGGCAGCCTCGGCAACTACGAGGGCAACAAGGGCGACCTGCTGCTTAAGGAAGCGGTCTACCGTATCGACCCAAGCGGGAAGGTGGAGAAAATGACCGACGAAATCTTCAAACCCAACGGCCTCTGTTTTTCAGCCGACTACAAAAAGGTTTACGTGGCCGACACGGGCGCCTCGCACTACCCGGACGCGCCGAAGAACATCAAGGTTTGGGATATCGACGGAGCGAAAGTCAAAAACGGCCGCGAGTTTGCCTCGATGAAGATGAACCTCAAGGGTCAGGAAGTCGCCGGTCTCGCCGACGGCATCCGCTGCGACAGGGACGGCAACATTTGGGCAAGCGCGGGCTGGGTGGGCGAAGGCTACGACGGCGTGCACATCTTTTCGCCTGCGGGCAAGCGCATCGGCCAGATCGTATTGCCCGAGGTCTGCAGCAACGTATGCTTCGGCGGACCCCGCAGAAACCGCCTCTTCATGACGGCCAGCCGCAGCCTCTATGCGGTCTACGTAGAAGTGCAGGGCGCCCACTGGTGCTAGTTTGGAAGGGACCCATCAGCCCGTGGAGAACCACCCTGAAACAGCCGCGGTCACCAGCTTCATCGAGGCGCCCGATGTCGTGCTCATCGGTAGCGGCATCATGTCGACGACGCTGGCCGTGATGCTCAAAAGGGTTGATCCGCGCCTTCGAATCCAACTGTTCGAAGTCACGCCCGAGCTTGCCCGGGAGGCTTCCGACGGCTGGAACAACGCTGGCACGGGGCACGCGGGCATTTGCGAGATCAGCTATACCCCGGCACGTGACAAGGAAGGCGGCGTGCCCATCGGCAGGGCGCTCCACATCTTTGAGCAGTTTGAGCACTCCAAGCAGTTCTGGGGCGCGCTCGCCGCCACCGGCGTGGTGGGTGCGCCGGAGGATTTCATTCATGCGATGCCGCACGTCTGCTTTGTGAAGGGAGCCGCCGACGTGGACTTTCTTCGGGCCCGCCACGCTGCGATGAAGGAGCATCATTTCTTCCGGGGGATGACGCTCACCTCAGACCCTTCCGTGATCCAAGGCTGGGCTCCGCTCGTGATGGAGGGCCGGCTTCCCGGCGCGGTCGCGGCCACGGCCGGGGACGGCACGGAAGTGGACTACGGACTGCTTGCCAGAAGATTGTGCGAATGGCTGGCGCAGCAGGAGGGTTGCGGAATCGCGAGCGGGTGGCGGGTGACCGGCCTCCGGCGCGGCGGCGGCGAGTGGCGGGTGGGCGTGCGCTGTGTTGCCTCGGGCGAGCGGCGCGAGGCACGTGCGAAGTTCGTGTTCGTGGGAGCCGGCGGCGGCTGCCTGCCCTTGCTTCAATCCACGGGGCTTCCCGAGGCAACGGGCCTCGCCGGATTCCCCATCGGCGGCGAATGGCTTGTGTGTGACGATCCCGCAGTCTGCGCGCGGCATGATGCCAAGGTGTACGGCACCACGCCGCCCTCGTCACCCAGCCTCGGGGCAGGGCATCTGGACTTGCGTCGACTCAACGGCCGGCGCCAGCTTCTCTTTGGGCCGTTCGCCTCGTGGACAACCCGCTTTCTTAAGCACACCGGCCGATTGAGCGACCTGCCTCTCTCCATCCGCGCGGGGAACCTGGGCGCCCTACTTTGGACCGCAGTGCGCAACCGGTCGCTCGTGCGCTATCTCGTAACGCAGGGCCTGCAAAGCATGGAGGACCGACTAACAGCCGTTCGCGAATACTACCCGAACGCCCGCCCGGAGCACTGGCGGCTTGTCGAAGCGGGAATCCGTGTGCAGGCCATCAAGAAGGCGGACCGCGGTGCGGTCCATTTCGGCACTGAGCTCTTTTCCTCGACGGACCGCTCGCTCGCGGCGCTGCTGGGCGCATCGCCGGGCGCCTCGGTGTCGGTGAACATCGCGCTCAATGTCGTAAAAACCTGTCTGTCGCACCTGCTCGCAAGCAGCGACGGCCGGAAGCGCATGGAACAAATGCTTCCCACATTTGACCGTGAACTCAAAGAACACGGCAACGC
>CANJYI010000051.1 GCA_947478975.1 Chthoniobacteraceae bacterium | reverse complement strand
GATTCGGCCGCTTTTTTGACACGGCGCGACTTTCTCACCCGCAACTGCATAGGATTCGGCGGGCTGAGCCTCGCTGCTCTTTTTGGAATCAACCCCTTTGACCTCAACGCCGCAACAGGGGCGGCAGGCCCGTTGGCGCCGAAGGCCCCCCACTTCCCAGTGAAGGCGAAGGCCGTCATCCAGATCTTCGCCGGCGGTGCGCCCTCGACGGTGGACACTTGGGACCCAAAGCCGGAACTCTCCAAGGCGGACGGTCAGAAAATTCCCGGTTATGAAGGAGTCGCCTTCGGTTCTCCGTTCAAATTTGCGAAAGCTGGGAAGTCGGGGGTGGAGGTTTGCGAAGTCTTCCCAGAGCTCGCCAAGCACATCGACGAGATGGCGGTGATCCGCTCGCTGTTTACCGAAATCCCGGACCACCAAATCGCGGCGAAGATGCTGATGACTGGCTCTCCGCAGCTGCCCAAACCCAGCCTCGGCTCGTGGCTCACCTACGGACTGGGAAGCGTCAACCAGAACATGCCCGGGTTCGTCTCCCTCGGAGGGGAATCCTCTTTCCGGCAATGCGCCTTCCTTCCGGGCATTTATCAGGGGTGCAACGTCAACTACAGCCCAACCGCCCCCCTTGCCTCGGTGCTGGCCAATATCCGGAGCGAATTCAGCACCTTGGACCGCCAGCGCCGCCAGTTGGATTTTGCCGCCGCCTCAAACAAGGAGCACGCCGCCATGCTTCAGCGCGACTCCCAGCTGGAGGCCCGTATCGAGGCGTTTGAAATCGCCTACAAGATGCAGACAGAAGCCACCGAGGCTTTCGATATCACCAAGGAGCCCGAGGCCGTTCGGGAACGTTACATGGGCCCGCTCACTGGGATGAGCCCCGCGCCGAGCCTGCGGGCCAACGGCTCCAAGCTTTTGGTGGCAAGGCGCCTGATCGAGCGCGGCGTACGCTTTGTCCAAGTAGCCTGCAGCGGCGGCTGGGACCACCACGAGAATATCGCCAAAGGCGTGAAGGACGCTGCCACCGGCATCGACGGCCCGGCTGCTGCGCTGCTCCAGGATCTGAAGGAGCGCGGCCTTCTCGACTCCACGCTGGTGATGTGGGGCGGGGAATTCGGCCGCACGGTCACCACCTCGGGCGGCGGAGCCACTCCAGGCCGCGACCACAACGGCAAGGCGATGGTGGGCTGGATGGCCGGAGGCGGCGTTAAAGGCGGCACGACCTACGGCGAGACTGACGAATTCGGCGGCAAGGTCGTGAAGGATCCCGTCCACATCCATGACCTGCATGCCACGATTCTTGCGCTCATGGGCTTCGACCACACCAGGCTCACCTACACCTACAACGGCCGGCAGTTTCGTCTTACCGACAACTTCGGAAACGTCGTGAAGGAAATCATCGCCTAGCCCGCTTTTGTACCGCCTTTCTATGCGACTCTTTGCGCCCACTTTCCTCTTCAGCCTTTCGGCCGCCCTCGGTCTCCTGCCCCTGTGCGCTGCCCTGCCTTCGGCCCGTGCGGCGGTGACGTCGCAGCTCGCTCCAGAACAGGTCGAGTTCTTTGAAAACAAGATCCGCCCGATCTTCGCCAACCATTGCCTGGAGTGCCATTCTGCGGAAAAGGGAAAGACCAAGGGCGGCTTGAGCATGGATTCCCGCGAGGAAGTGCTCAAGGGCGGAGAGAGCGGACCGGGTCTGAAGCCCAAGGATGTCAAGGGCAGTACGTTGATCAAGGCCGTCACCTGGGAGGACGATCTACAGATGCCTCCGAAGAAGAAGCTGAGCGCCGAGCAGATTGAAGACCTCAAAAAGTGGGTGGCCATGGGGGCGCCAGACCCGCGCGAGCCTTCGAAAACCGCGGCCAAGGCGGACAAGAAGGCCCACTGGGCGTTCCAGCCGATTCCCAAGGTGACGCCTCCCACGCCGAAGAACGCGGCCTGGTGCAACAACGCCATCGACAAGTTCGTCCTGGCGAAATTGGAGGAGAAGGGGATGCTTCCCGCCCCCCAGGCTGACAAGGAGGCGCTTCTGCGCCGGGTGTTTTACGATTTGATCGGCCTTCCTCCTTCGCCACTCCAGATCGAACAGTTCGTGCGCGATCCAAACCCGGATGAAGCCTACGCAAAAGTCATCGACCAGCTTCTTGCCTCGCCCGCCTACGGCGAGCGCTGGGGCCGCCACTGGCTCGACACCGCACGGTATTCCGACACCACCGGGGACACCACCAACCAAGCGGACCGCATCACCGACTACAAGTACCCCTATGCATGGACCTACCGGGAGTGGGTCATCAACGCGGTCAACAGGGACATGCCGTACGATCAGTTTCTCATGCACCAACTTGCGGCGGACAAGATTCCGAACAACCCCAAGGAGAACCTCGCGGCACTTGGATTGCTCACCGTTGGCCAACGCTTTGCGCAAAAAGACGACATCATCAACGACCGCATCGACGTCATAGGCCGGGGCCTGCTCGGACTCACCGTGGCCTGCGCGCGCTGCCACGACCACAAGTTTGACCCGGTGACGGCGGCCGACTACTACGCCCTACGCGGCATCTTCCTGAGCAGCGCGGAGCCAAAGGAAGGCCCCCTCATCGCAGGTGACCCGAACTCTCCCAGCTTCCTTAAGTTCCAACAGGAGGTGGCGCAGATGGAGCAGAAAGCGTACGCCGCCTTCTTCAAGCTCCAGCGGGAGTACTCCGACAAGTTCCGCAAAAACGCAGCCAACGCTTTTACCGCAGGAATGCTCACCCGGGCCAACGCCACCCCGGAGGAGATGAAGGAGGGCAACGAACTTCAGACCAAGTTCAAGCTGGAGACCTTCAACGGCAAAGTGATCGGTAGCAGCAGGCTGCGCCCCTTTGACGAAGTCTACGGCCCCTTCGTCAAGCTGGTCACAACCGAGACCAACCGCGAATCCGTCCTAAGCTCGATGATCGAGGGCCGTGACAAGACGCCCTACAACCCGGAGGTCATCGCCTTTCTGAAATCTCAAAAATCCCTCCCCTCGGATTTGAAGGCCGTGTCCGAGTTGGTAGGGAAATTGTTCGACCAAATGGAACCTCGGGTCGCCTCCCATTACACCGCATTCACAGATCCCACCAAGGACATCCCCAGTTCGCCCGACAAGGCGGCCATGGAACTGGCGGTCTTCCCGCTCCGGCTCGTCCCCGCAGCGGAGCTCACCCTTGAGCGACTGATCGAAGAAGGCAACAAGATGCCCACCACCACCTTGCGCGGCCAGTTGGAAAAGACCGGCGGCATTGCCCAAATCAACAACTTCAAGACCACCTTCAAAGGCGGACCCGTCCGCGCAATGGTGTTGGAGGACCTGCCGCAGGCCCAGGATTCGCCGCTCTTCGTCCGTGGAAACGCGCCGAAAAAGGGGGATCAGGTGCGCACTGTTCCCAGGCGCTTCCTCGAGGCGCTCAGCGAAGGCGGCAAACCGCAGCCCTTCAAACTGGGAAGCGGTCGTCTGGAACTGGCCCAGTCCATCGCGAGCAAAAACAACCCCCTCACCGCGCGGGTCATGGTCAACCGCGTCTGGATGCACCATTTCGGCGAAGGCCTGGTGAGAACACCCGACGATCTGGGAAACCAGGCAGGCAAGCCTTCGCATCCCGAGCTGCTGGACTTCCTGGCGAACTGGTTCATGGAGGACTTTGGTGCCGCAAAGCCCGCCTGGTCGGTCAAGTCCCTCCACAAGGCAATCATGCTCTCGAAGATCTATCGGCAGTCGAGCAACACTGCCTTCAAGAAGGGTACCACCAACTACGAAGAGACCGACCCGTCCAATTCGCTGCTATGGCGCGCCAATGTGCGTCGCCTCGATTTTGAAGCGTTTCGCGACTCGCTCATCAGCATGGGCGGCCTGATGGACCATTCCCTCGGCGGCCACTCCTTCAACATCACTCAGGAACCCTACATCTTCCGGCGTTCCGTCTACGCATACATTGACCGGGCCGACATGCCTGACCTGCTCATGCAGTTCGACATGTCCAACCCGGACCAGCCCAACAGCCGGCGCACTTCGACCATCGTGCCCCAGCAGGCGTTGTTTCTCATGAACAGCTCCTTCGTGGCGGCCGTCGTCCAAAACATCGTCAAACGTCCTGAAATCATCCAAGGTGTAAGGGATGGCGCAGACCGCGGAATCAACGCGGTTTACCGCGTCGTACTCCAGCGCCTCCCCACCCCCGTCGAACGGCAGCGCGCCATCAAATTTCTGCTGATGGAAACCAAAATGCAGGCCTCGGTCAAAGCCGAGGCAAGTGACCTCAACAAGGCCGCCACCAAAACCGCGGAGCGCAATCTCAAGACCTCACAAGCCGCCTCCACGGGCCGCTCGGCCATCGTCAACGAAGGCGAACTGGTCCAGCGGGTGGTCTTTTCGCCTTGGGAAACACTCGTACAATCCCTCCTCTTTTCCAACGAGGCAGCCTACGTGAACTAGGCGTACCGAACACGCCCCCTCGAGCCCCAAGGGGCAACTCCCGCGAGGCGTTGAGGGCGCTTCCGACAAACTCGGCAGCCCCTCTCCGCCCTCTACCGCACCGCGCTATCCGAGGAGGTGCTCCGGGTTCAGCGCCTGCAGGCTCTTGGGAAGGAACACCCCGTCCTGGCGGATGACCTTGCCGTCGAAGCGGATCGTTCCGCCGCCCCAGTCGGGACGCTGGATGTTGACCATGTCCCAGTGCACCTGCGAGCGGTTGCCATTTTCGGTCTGCTCGTAGCACTGCCCGGGGGTGAAGTGGAAAGAGCCGCTGATCTTTTCGTCGAAAAGAATGTCCCGCATCGGACTGAGGATGTGGGGATTGAAGGCGATGGCAAACTCCCCGATGAAGCGCGCGCCGGCGTCACTGTCCAGAATGGCGTTGAGCTTTTCAGTGTTGTTGGCCGTTGCGCCGATAATCTTGCCGGCCTTGAACTCCAGGCGCACGTTGTCGAAGGCCGTGCCCTGGTAGATGCTCGGGGCGTTGTAGGTGACGTGCCCCTCGACGCTGGTTTTCACCGGCGCGGTGAACACCTCGCCGTCGGGTATGTTGTGACTGCCCCCGCAGGTGACCGCGGGGATGTCCTTGATGGAAAAGCGCAGGTCCGTCCCCGGCCCTTCAATGTGCACCCGGTCGGTCTTGTCCATGAGCGCCTTGAGCGCCTTCATTCCGGGCACCATCCGGGAGTAATCGAGCGTGCAGACGTCGAAGTAAAAGTTCTCGAAGGCCTCGGTGCTCATCCCGGCAAGCTGCGCCATCGAAGGCGAGGGCCAGCGAAGTACGCACCACTTGGTTTTTTTGACGCGCCAGTCCAGCACCGGCTTCATCTTGCGGGCCGCCAGTTTTAACTGCTCCGGAGGCACGTCGCTTTGCTCGGTGATGTTGGCCCCCCCGCGCACGGCGATGTAGGCGTCCATCTTCTTCATCCGGGCCAGTTCAATGGCCGAGGAGACCTCCAGTTGCTCCTCCACGATTCCTAACGCGAGGGCCCGGCTCACCTGTGCCTGGTGAATCTGAACATAGGGCAGTGCCTTCGCGCGCATCGCAGCCCTCACCAACGCGACGGTCATCTCCGGCGGAATGTCGAACGCGTCTATCAGAACGCGCTCCCCTTTCTGGAGATGCGTCGAAAAGGAAACTAGGACGTCAGCAAGCCGGTCGAAACGGGGATCGTGCATAGGCCTCCCTAATTAGGCGGAGTCCCCTTCCGAGGCGAGGGCAAACCCTCGCACCCCGGAGAACCCAGGCCGCCCCCATTGCAGGGACGGCCCGGGCGCCGGCACACCCCCTCACCCAGAGGGAGTGCGCCCAGGGCCGCTTAGGCGGTTGCCTCGGGCGGCGGCGGCTGGGCGGCTGCCTCAGCCGCTGCCTTTTCGGCGGCGGCGAGTTCGCGGTCCTGCTTGGCCTTCAAATTTACGGCATTACGCCTTTCGGTGATCTCGGTGACGTTCTTGTCGAAGTCCTCGTAGCGCGAACGCAACAGGTCGAAGCCCGAACGGTCCAGCACGTACACATCGCAGTAGGTGTTCGCCTGGATACTGGCGTTACGCTTGTCGCCGGAAACCAGCGCCATTTCGCCAAACGGCGATCCGGTGCCCAGGGTGGCCACGTGGTTGCCGTTGATGACGACATCCACGCTGCCGTTGGTGAGAAAGTACATGCGCGTGCCAAACTCCCCTTCGCGGATGATGTAATCCCCGGGAATATACGCCTCGGTGGTGAGCATCCCGACAACCTCGCGGATGAAGATCTCTTTGACGCCCTTGAAGAACTCCACCTTCTGGAGGATGTCGTTGTTGAGGAACACCAGCACGTCGACCGAAAGTGCGTGCGGCAGCGTACCCAGAACCTCGGTATCCGAAACGTTTTTGCGGGACTCCCACAGGTACTGGTAGTAGTCGCGCACCCGGTCCTGCATGGGCACGGGCAGCTGCTTGATGCGCATGAACTCCCCGATGATTTCATTGCGGCTTTCAAAGGCGGCCCGCGCAGCGTCACGGTTCGCGATCAACACAGGAATGTTACCGACGATATATCCGTAGAAGGACACCCCGCCGATCTGCGCCAGAATCGTGAACATGATCTGCCCATTGTTGTCCTTGCTCGGACTGTAGTCCCCATACCCGATGGTCGTCATGGTGGTGACTGTCCAGTACACCGCCCTCAGGTAGGTTTCCCAGTTCTCCATCTTCCGGACTTCCGGCTCGGCGATCACCTTCGATACCAGCTGCGCATGGGTGTCGTCCTCCCACGCCCAGGCAATCTTGGCGGGGGTCGTCTCAATGGTTTCCGGCACTCCGCCCACCCACCACCAGCCCAGCGACACCGCGTGAATCGCCTGGATCGCCCAGTATCCGAGCGACATCAACTGCATGAGAGCGCGCGGAAGCTGCAAAATCAACTGGAGGTCGGCCAGCACGGCGGAGACCTTGAAAGTTTTGGTCAACGGCAGCGCCCGCAGCAAAAGCGTCCAGTCGCTTTCCCAGTTGAAGGCTTGCGCCAGGAACTCAAACGGGATCGCGGCCAACAAATCCGGGATCAACCAGCCCTGAGAGTAGAGCTTCAACACCCGTTTCCAGTCCGTCACCACCTCCATGCGGTGTTTCCGAGTACTCAACAAATCCAGCCCGAGGTCGATCCACATGATCGACATCATCATCCAGTAAAACAAATCGACGATCGGTTCCCCCGCCCGCATCCGGTAGGAAAGGGTGACCCCGAAAATCAGGTTGGCCGGCACGAGGAAAAGTCCCCATCTGCCGCGGATTTGGCCGTTGTGTTTAATGAGAGGCATGGCGAAAAATTGATTTTCCGACAAAGCACGAACCGCGCCACGGCGCGGTGCTTCGCAGTAAAACGTTGAACAAGGCCCCTACCCGTTCGGGCAAGCACGCCCGAATTTCGCCCCTCGCGCCTACCCGGACCGGCGGTCGCTCCTTTTCTTTTCTCCAATCCAAGGCCATCGTTCCGGTGATGGCACCCCAACGCATTCTTGTCACCGGCTCTTCAGGCCTGATCGGCTCCGAGCTCTGCCTCTTTTTTCACACCCAGGGTTTCGAGCTTCACGGCATCGACAACAACCAGCGCGCCGTCTTCTTCGGTCCGCAGGGCGACACCACCTGGAACAGGGACCGGTTGCTCAAGGACATCCCCGGCTTCAAGCTCCACCCCCTCGACATCCGGGACCGTGCCGCCGTTCTGGAATGCATCGAGACCGTCCGCCCGGCAGCCATTTTACACACAGCCTCCCAGCCCTCGCACGATCTGGCCGCGGCCATCCCCTTCGAGGACTTCGAAACCAACGCCACCGGCACGCTCAACCTGCTCGAAGCGGCCAGACGCTTCTGCCCGGAATCCCCGTTCATCCACTTTTCCACAAACAAGGTCTATGGAGACAGGCCCAATTCCATCGCCCTCAACGAGCTCCCAACCCGCTGGGACTACGCCGACCCCGTCTACGCCGGTGGCATCCCGGAGTCCTTTTCCATCGACCAATCCAAACACTCGCTTTTTGGCGCATCCAAGGTTGCGGCGGACATCCTGGTTCAGGAGTACGGCCGCTACTTTGGAATGCCCACCTGCTGCCTGCGCGGAGGCTGCCTGACCGGCCCCAACCATTCCGGCGTCGAACTCCACGGTTTCCTAAGCTACCTGGTCCGCTGCAACCTCGAGGGCCGCCACTACACCGTCTACGGCTACAAGGGCAAGCAGGTCAGGGACA
The DNA here is from genome assembly GCA_947478975.1 of Chthoniobacteraceae bacterium. Classification (GTDB taxonomy): domain Bacteria; phylum Verrucomicrobiota; class Verrucomicrobiia; order Chthoniobacterales; family Chthoniobacteraceae; genus Chth-196. The sequence goes on along the minus strand of CANJYI010000051.1, from coordinate 2,577 downwards.
ACATTCACAGCACGGACGTCGCCCGCTTTGTCTGGGCCTTCTTCCAGGCGCCCCGCGTTGCAGAGGTTTATAACATTGGCGGCGGCAAGGCCAACTCCTGCTCGATTCTGGAAGCGTTCGCCACCGTCGAAAAATTCTCCGGTAAGGCCCAACAGTTCACCTACTCGGACTCGGCCAGGTCGGGCGACCACATCTGTTACTACAGCGACCTGTCAAAAATGCGGGAGCACTACCCCGGGTGGGACCTCACCATCACTCTGGAGGCGTGCCTTGCCGAAATCGTGGAAAGCTGGCAGGCCCGCCTCCACTAAGGCTATCGGAAAGCGTCTTTCCAAGAGACGCATCAGGCGCCCCCCCTAAGCCACGCCTTGACCCTGCACACCAGCGCCCCTACGCTTACGTACTTCGACCCCTTTACACCGGAGGCACCACCTTGGAACTTAAAGACATCAAGGAGCTCATCGCTCTGATCCGCAAAAATGACCTCTCCGAGTTTTCTCTGGAGCAGGAGGGCTTCAAGATCACCCTCAAAAGGGGTTTTGAAACCCAGCAGCTTACAGCCGGCCTCTCTTACGGCCCGCAACTCATCGGCCCCGGCCAGTTGCAGCTCCCTCCTCCGGGACAGGGCTCGCCAACGCAGTCAGCCCAACCCGTCTCCCAGTCGGAGACCCTCCGGGACCTTCCCTCCCCTATGGTTGGCACTTTCTACTCGGCCGCCTCCCCAGAGGCCCCTCCGTTCGCATCGGTCGGCCAGCAGATCACCCCGGACACCGTCATCTGCATCATCGAGGCAATGAAGGTGATGAACGAGATCAAGTCCGAAGTCTCCGGCACTATTGTCGAAATCGTCGCGGAAAACGGCAAGCCGGTCCAATACGGCCAGCCCCTCTTCCGCCTGCGCTAACGCCGCCGGCCGTTTCCGCCGCACCGCCGCGCGACAGCGCCGCCCTGAAGTCTTTTACCATGTTCAACAAGGTCCTGATTGCCAACCGCGGCGAGATAGCACTCCGCGTCATCCGTGCATGCAAAGAGCTGGGAATTAAAACATTAGCCGTATACTCCGAGGCGGACGTGGACTCCCTCCACGTGCAACTCGCAGACCAAGCCGTCTGCATCGGCCCGGCCCCCAGCGCCCAGTCCTACCTCAAAATCGACCGCATCATTTCGGCTGCCGAAATCGGCAACGTGGACGCCATCCATCCCGGATACGGCTTCCTTGCGGAGAACGCGCATTTCGCGGAGGTCTGTGCGAGCTGCAACATCAAGTTCATCGGGCCACCGCCCTCGGCCATCCGCTCGATGGGCGACAAGAACGTCGCCCGCGCCACCGCCCGCGCCGCGGGGGTGCCGGTGACCCCAGGCTCCGAAGGCCTCGTGGAGAACGAGCAGGAAGCGCTGCGCATCGCACGCGAGATCGGCTACCCTGTCATGATCAAGGCCGTCGCAGGCGGCGGCGGACGCGGCATGCGCCCGGCCCACAACGACGGTTCCCTCGTGCAGGGCTTTCACAGCGCCCGAATGGAAGCAGACAAGTGCTTCGGCAACAACGGGGTGTACATCGAAAAGCTCATCGAGAACCCGCACCACATCGAATTCCAGATCATGGCTGATTCCCACGGCAACGTGGTGCACATCGGCGAGCGGGACTGCTCCATGCAGCGCCGCAACCAGAAGATCATCGAAGAATGCCCCAGCCCTCTCATGACAGACGACCTGCGCGAACGCATGGGTGCCGCCTCGGTGCGTCTGGCAGAATCCGTGCAGTACGAGGGTGCCGGCACCATCGAGTTCCTCGTGGACAACTCGGGCAACTTTTACTTCATGGAGATGAATACCCGCATCCAGGTGGAGCATTGCATCACCGAGGAAGCGTACGGCATCGACTTGGTAAAAGAGCAGATCAAGGTCGCCGCGGGCGAGCCCCTCTCCCACTTTGTACGCGAGGCCACGCGCCGCTACTACGCGATCGAATGCCGGGTAAACGCCGAGGATCCAGAGAATAACTTCGCCCCCTGCCCGGGCAAAATCGAACTTTACTACGCCCCCGGCGGCCGGGGTGTGCGGATTGATTCGCACGCCTACACCGGTTACACAGTTCCGCCCCACTACGACTCGATGATTGCAAAAGTCATTGCAATGGGGACCACCCGGGCAAATGCGATCGCCCGGATGCGTCGGGCCCTCAGCGAGTACATTTTGCGCGGCATCAAGACCACGATCCCCTTCCAGCACTCGATCATGCACGATCCAGACTTCAACCGGGGCGAGTACGACACGGGGTTTGTCGCGCGCATGCTGGACGCGAGGAAACAGGATTTCGGCAAGAAGGACATCTAGCCTGCGCGAAAGATTCGCAAACCCGGCTAAAAAACCCTTGTCAGCAAACGCTCTTTTTCCTAAGTTCATTAAACACCAGTTGCGGGTGTAGCTCAGTTGGTAGAGCACTTCCTTGCCAAGGAAGATGTCGCGCGTTCGAGTCGCGTCACCCGCTCCATTTCAAACAGTGGCAGACCTAGGTCTACGGGGTCTACCTCTCGAAACCAGCCTTTAGGGCTGGTTTTTTTGTCTTGTAGGCTT
>CANJYI010000050.1 GCA_947478975.1 Chthoniobacteraceae bacterium | reverse complement strand
TAGCTGCGCTGGGAAAGGGTGAGTGTGCCGGGGCCGTCCTTGGTAAGGCCGGTGGCTGTGGCGATGAGGGTGGTATTGAGGTTGAGGTCCCCCACGGCGTGGACGAGGAGTTCGCCGGTGGTGCTGGTGAGCATCCCGCCGGAGATGCCGGCGCCGGTGTAGGTGCCCTGGGCGAGGAGACCGCCGCTGGCGAGGGTGAGGGTCTGGCCGGGGTTGATGGTGAGGGCAGCGGTGTCAGCCAGGGTCAGCGAATTGAGGGTGACGGTAAGCGTGCTCAGGGCGGTACCGCCGTTCAGAAGGATGTTGTTGCCGGCGGTGAGCGCGTTGGTGGTGTATTCGGCAGCGCTCAAGGGGCGCAGGCGGGAGGTTGCCGTATCAGCAGTGGCGAAGGAGAAGCCGGCTCCAGTGGCGGAGGTATCGACGAGCGCCCAGGGGATGATGCCCTTGTTTGTCTGCCCCAATGTCCCAGCGCCGTTCAGGGTGAAGCCGGTGTTGGTGGACAGGATGGTGGCGACGCCGGGACCGGCCGTGGCGCCCAGGCTGCCGCCGCGGAAGAGGGCTGTGCCCTGACTGGTGCGGGTGAGCGTGCCGAAAGTGAGTTGGGTGCCCGTGGTAGAGCCGCCGGCCACGACGGTCATGGTGTTGAGGCCCCGGTTGAATATGGCGTTACCGAGGGCCTCGGTGGAGTTGGCCGTTGCGTTGCCTGTATAGACTAGGTTGCTGCCAAAGAGCGTGAACGCCCTGCCACCCAGCCGGGTCGCTGTCACAGCGGCGGCGTCACTGACATCCAGCGTGGCGCCGACGTTGATAGTGAGCGCTCCCGTGCCGCCGATTTTGCCGGCGTTGTTCAGAGCGAACGTGCCGGCATTGAGGGTCAGTACACCTGTGAAAGCCGTGCCGGCAACCGTGAGGTCCGTCCTGCCGGAACCGATCTGGGTGATGGTGTTCGTGGTGGTTCCAAAAGTGCCGCTCAAACTGATCGAGCCCGCCCCCGCAAAGGTGAGGTTCTGGTTTCCGGCCAGTCCTCCCGTGAACGCGAGGCTCGCTCCTGCATCCGCACCGAGGGTGGTGGCCCCGGTGAGGGTGATCGTCCCCGTGAGCACGTTGGCGCCGGAAACCGCCTGCAAAGCACCTGCGGAGTTGATCCCGGTGCCGTTGAGGTTGATGGGTTCCGCGAGGGTGAAGCCACCGTTCAGCTGGAGCGCGGCGCCATTGGTGCTCACGGTGGTGGCTCCCGTGCCGGAGCCCAGCGCTGCGATGTTGGAGATGCGCACAGCGCCCGCGGCCACGGTGAGCGCTCCGTCCCAGAGGGTGTTGGCGGCGGCGAGGTCGAGGGTGCCGTTGTCGTTTTTCTGGAGGGCGTAATTGAAGCCGCTCAGCGTAAAAGGGGTGAGCAGTTTGAGCGTCTTGCTGGAGACGACGTCGATGCCGTTGGCGGCCTGATCCAGGATGAAGGTGCGCGTGGTCGTTATGTCGCCAGCGGCCCGGAAGCCCTGCGTGGCGTTGTTGGTGTTGATGCGCACCTGGTTGCCCACCGGGCCGAGGGCTTCGTCCGAGGTAGCCGCCAGAATGCCGGCGTTGATGCTGAAGTAGCCGGAACCGCCGCCAAAGGTGTTGGCAGGGTTGGTGAGCAGCATGGTGCCCGTCCCCTTCTTGAGAAACGTGCCCGTGCCGGCGATGATCCCGGAGAAGGTCAGGCCGGCAAGCACGTTGGACGCCTGCGCCCCTGCGACAATGATGCCGTACCCGCCATCGCCAAGGTTGGAAGAGCCCGAAAAGATCAGGCCGTTCCCATTGGAAGGGCTGACTGTAGGGTCCTGGGGTCCGAGGAACAGCCTGCCGAGAGTCACCGTGCGGTTGGCTCCGGTAGCGGCTTGTTTTACCGCAATGGTCGGGGAATACACCACGTCGGTCGAAAGGTTGGCAAGCGTGGCGCTCGCATTGGTGTCGGTGGCGAGGATTAGGGATCCTTGGCCGAGCAGGATCCCCGCGCCGAAGGCGTCGAGACTGGGGATGTTTGTGACCGTCAGGGAGCCGGGCCCCTGTTTGCTCAGGGTGGCCTGAGAGCCGCCGGTCACCAATCCGGACAGAACGGTTGAACCAGCGCCGGTAAGTCCCACAGTCCCTCCGGTGAGGCTGATGGAGCCGGAGAGGACCGTGCTGCCAACACTCATCACGTTCAGAACCGAGTTGCCAATATTCAAGGAGCCTGAGAGCACCGTGTTTGTGCCTGCAAGTCCGTCCAGTGTAAGGTTCTTCCCATTGAAATTCACCGCCGCCCCAACCGTGAACGTTCCCAGCGTGTAGGACTGGTTGAACCAGGTCTGGTCGTCCCCGAGCTTCACTCCCAGAGGGGAGCCGCCCCCTCCGATGGTCACAACGCCGTCCGAGACATTGATCCCACCGGAACCGATGGTCAGCGTGAAGGGTGCTGCACTCGTGAGGGAATAGTTATCATTGAACAAGAGCGAACCCACGTTCGGGCTGTAGCTCAGGGTGACTGTGTAAATACCGGTCACACCCAGGTTGGCATCTCCAAACTTTACATTGTCTCCGTCCAACAGCGAAACCGCGTCTCCCGACGTGCCCCCAAAGAGTTCCAGAAAACGTTTTGAGGAGCTCCACGTGCCCGAACCGTTGAGCAGTTCGTTGTTATCCCCGATGACGGTGGGCCCGATCGTCCAGGAAACCTGCGCCTGAGTCTGCGCGCCGAAGGAGAGGACCAGAACCAGCCAAAGCAGGCGGCAGCTTTGAGCTAGGCTGAGAACCACTGCGGGCAAGTCTTGCCGAAGACCCCGCTGTCCAAACTTCCCCGCCGCTCGTGAAGCCCGTGTTTTATTGCTTAATTTGCAATCAAAACCTTCGGGCACAACAGCATGCGCGCAAGTCTTTTGCGCTAGCAGACAAGTTTTGTCTCCGCTGTTCTGACGGTTGGGGTGCACTGGGGGAGTGGAATGTTTGGAGAACAAGGCAAACCTAAGTCTCCATGAACTTATGATTTATATTAGCATTTTCCGTACTGAACCAGCCTCATTTTCCGAAGTCCCGCCCCGAGCGCCGCTCTGTTTTGTAAAACTTAGGAAAAATCGCATTCCTGCGTCTCCAAATTGAGAAAACCCCTGCCTCCCGTCTCACCCAAGAGGCAAGCGGTGCAGCAGTTCCTCCCGCCCGGAGGGAAGCCTGTGGAGCACCCGTTCCAACGCCACAGCCGCCGGGATACCAGGCTCAGCAATCCCAAGGAGGCGGGCCAGTTCCGCCTCAAAGTGGCGCACAGCCTTCTGAGTTGCCGCCTGAGTGTGCAAGAAGCGGAGCGCCCGCTGAAGGAGTTCGAAAATATCAGGCACGGGCGCCTCTTTTTCGGTGGCCCGTTCGATGAGCTCCACCGCGTAGGCAGCCATACCCACCCTGGTGAATTCAGTACGCACCCCCGGGAAACTCTCCACCAAGACAGCCTCCCGAAGCGTGTGCAGGTCGCCGGACCGGGAAGGCTGAAACTGGATTTCACACTGGTGAAAAAGATCCAGCACCCCGCCTAGACGGTTACGCGGACGCAGAGCCCCCTTGGCCACGGTTTTGAGCCTCCCCAGTTCCGGGGCAAGCCAGGTCACGATGAGGCTTGTTTCCGTGAGCCGATGCCGGCGCAGAACGATGGCCTGGGTGCTTTCCACCCCCGGACCCTATCGCGGGCGCCGCAGGGATAAACCTGATTTTCAAAACTCCCGGCGGCGGCTCACCGGCGGCCGTCACATTTTGGCGGCACTCTCCGGATTCCTTGACACCTTGGCAGCGCTTCCTAGGCTGCGCTTTTTATAACTTATGAATCTCCCACTCGCCGACCTGCAACGCGCCGCAACTGAAGCCCGCGGCCTCGCCATGGATGCCGTCCACGCCTGTTCCTCAGGCCACCTTGGCCTGCCTTTGGGCTGCGCGGAAATCGGCGCAGTTCTATTTGGGTCCGCCTTGACCTACGATCCGGCCGAACCCCGCTGGCTCAACCGGGATCGTTTCGTCCTCTCGGCGGGCCATGGCTCGATGTTTCTCTACGGCTGGCTCCACCTGGCTGGCTACGCACAGGTCGGGATCGACCAGGTCAAGGCGTTCCGCGCTTTGGGTTCGCACACGCCCGGCCATCCTGAAAACTTTGAAACCCTCGGCGTGGAATGCACCACCGGCCCGCTCGGCCAGGGTGTCGCCAACGCCGTCGGCATCGCCGCGTCGCAAAAAATGGCGGCCGCACGTTTCAACACACCGGAGCACACCCTCTTTGATAACCACGTAATCTGTCTGGCTGGAGACGGCTGCTTGCAGGAAGGCGTCTCAGCCGAGGCTTCCTCCTTCGCAGGCCACTACAAGCTGGACAACCTCGTGCTCATTTACGACTCCAACGACGTGACGTTGGACGCGATGGCAAACGCCTCCCAAAGTGAAGACGCCGGCAAGCGCTATGAGGCCTACGGCTGGCACGTCCAGACGGTGGACGGCCACGACATGGCAGCCGTCGCAACCGCACTTCAAACGGCACGCTCCACCAAGGGCAAGCCGCACCTGATCATTGCCAAGACTCTCATTGGCAAGGGAATCCCCGAAGTCGCCGGCACGGCCAAGGCCCACGGCGAAGGCGGAGCGAAGTTCATCGAAGGCGCCCGTAAGGCTCTCGGGCTTCCCGAACACGAACACTTCTTTGTGTCCGCGGAAACACACGCTTTCTTCGCAGCGCACCGCGCCGAACTGGCGAAAAAACACGCCGCCTGGCAGGTCACCTTCAACGCCTGGAAGGCGGCCCACGCCGACCTCGCCCAGCTGCTCTCCGACGGCGTTGCCCACCACTACCTCTCCGCCCAAGAGTTGCTCGCAGTGATTCCGGCGTTTGCCGCCGACTCCAAGATTGCCACGCGCAAAGCTGGTTCCGACGTGCTGCAGCCCATCGCAAAGGCTCTGCCTCTTGCTGTTTCCGGCAGCGCGGATCTGTACGGTTCCACGCTCAACTACATTGCAGGCGCGGAGGACTTCGCCCCCGGTCATTTCGGCGGCCGCAACATTCGTTACGGTATCCGCGAGCACGGAATGGCGGCCATCATGAACGGGTTCGCCTACGACGGGATCTTTCAGGCCAGCGGCGCGACCTTTCTGGTGTTCGCAGACTACGCGCGTCCCTCGATCCGCATCGCAGCGCTTGCGAAGCTCCCTGTGGTTTACATCTTTACACACGACTCCATCGGCGTGGGTGAAGACGGCCCCACGCATCAGCCCGTCGAAACGGTGACCGGTTTGCGCGTCATCCCGAATTTGCACGTCATCCGCCCGGGTGATCCCGAGGAGACCGCCGGCGCCTTTGCCTCGGCCTTCTCCCGGACTAACGGCCCAACGTTGCTGGCGCTTTCGCGGCAGGCGTTGCCGATGCAGAACGAGGTGTCTGCCACCGTCCGTCGCGAAGGCGTCCTCCACGGGGGCTACATCGCGCACCACGAGACCGGCACGCTCCAGACGATCCTCATCGGTTGCGGCAGCGAATTGCAGCACGCCATGAACGCGGCAAAGCTCTTGGGCGACGGCGTGCGTGTGGTTTCCATGCCCTGCACCGAGATCTTCAACGCACAGACCCCCGAGTACCGCGAATCCGTGCTTCCGGGGGCCGTACGCCGCCGTGTAGCCATCGAAGCCGGTGTGAAGGACGCCTGGTACCAGTACGTGGGTCTGGACGGCATTGTGCTGGGTCTGGAGCGGTTCGGCTTCAGCGCCCCCGGCAACGTGGTCATGGAGAAGTTCGGCATGACTGCACAGGCCGTCGTCGACGCCGTGCACGCGCTGAAGGTGTAGGTTTTATAAGAGTGATCCGCAGATGACTCAGAGGGACTCAGATGTTCTGAATTCTGATCCTCAGTCCTGAATTCTGATCTTCATCTGCGGAACTCTGGGACATCTGTGGATAAAAACTCTGCGGTGGAACGCTGTTGAAAGACCAAGCGTTTGTATTCGAGTCGCGGGCCTCCGAAATTGAGCAACAGTGCTCTGTGGAGGCCCGCAGCTTTGAGGTAGTTGAGCACCTGGGCGTCCTCGACTGTGGAGAGCCGTTGAAGCGCCTTCAGTTCGACAAGGACCTTCCCAAAACAAAGGAAGTCAGCCCGGTAAGAAGTGGAAAGCGGTTGTCCTTTATACTGGATCGGTAGGAGGCATTCCCGTTGGTTTTGAATTTCCCGGGTGACGAACTCGCACTGCAGCGCCTCTTGGTAAACCACCTCAAGGAATCCCTGCCCCAGTTCGGTGTGCACTGCCATTGCAGCGCCAATTACTGCATACGTCTTCGGGTCCCTCTGTCCTTCATCTGAGTCTTTCCGTCATCTGCGGATCTCCCCCTCGGTAAATCGCTCCTGCAGGGACCACGGTGGAGAGGTTGTTCACAGTCTCTTAGAATTTTAGGAAACACTTCGTTGTTCTTTCTTATTCTTAAGGTCGCCAACAACCCGGCTAAAAGAAGGGTAATGCTCTATTTTTCAGTGATTTAAGTCTACCAATAACCGTGTGAATAGTTTCTCAAAGCGTGTGCGCAACAGCCAGCAAGTCGGGTGGAAGAGGAGGTTGTTGGAGGTTGTTATCCTTTGTTCACAAAGGATTCACAGGGTTGTCCACCGCTGGGGAAGAGACGGAGAACGGTTCTTCAACGGGAGTAGATTCCCAGATGCGTTTTTCCAAGGCCATGCGGGCGGCTTGTGTTTCGGCCTCCTTTTTACTGGAGCCTGAGCCGCGGCCGAGTTCACGTCCTTCCCACATAATCCGGGAGACAAACTGCTTGAGATGTTCCGGTCCGAACTGTTCCACAACTTCGTAGCTGGGACTCAGCGGTGCGATGGCTTGGAGGATTTCTTGGAGACGTCCCTTTGGATTGGCGTTGCCATCTTCCAGGGAGAGGTTCTCCAGACGCTCACGGGTTTCAGTCAGGACGATCCGGCGGACGGTAACGTAGTCGGAATCCAGGTAGAGGGCGCCCATGAGGGCCTCGTAGGCGTCTGCCAGGGAGGAGGCCCTGGAACGGCCGCCTGTGGCCTCCTCGCCCCTGCCCATCATGAGGTACTTTCCCAGCTCAAGCGCGTCGGCGTTGATGCGGAGACCGTCCCTTGAAACAAGGCGGGCGCGAAGTTTGGTTAGCTCGCCTTCGGGAAAGTCGGGATAGGTGTCGAACAGGAACTCCGTGTAGATGAGCTGCAGGACCGCATCACCGAGAAATTCGAGGCGCTGGTTGTCGAAATGATGGCGTTGGGTTTCGTAGCCGAGACTCGGATGGGTGAGCGCCTCCGCCAAGAGCAAGGGGTTGCGAAACTTATAATCCAGGCGCTGTTCCAGTGGGTTCATAGAAATAGGGCGCTTATTGGAGAGGGGAGGAAGCGCGAAAATCCTCGAAGACTTGGAGACGACTGGCAGATGGAGGGTTTAGGACTGAGATAGGAGTTCCTTTATGGCAGCGAGAGCGGTTGGAATTTTCGCGACGGCCTTCCCGGCACCGCGGGCGGCATCGGGACGTCCGCCGCCCTTGCCGTCGACGAGGGGTGCGGCCAGCTGGATCAACTTTCCCGCATTGAACCGGGAGAGCAGGGAGGCGTCCACAGCCGCCGCGAGGGAGACTGTCTCACCATGTGATGCCGCCAGGAAGATAACGCCCTGGAAACGGCCTTTGAGAGCGTCCACGAGGCTTTGAAGAGCGTCGCCGGAGGGAACGGAAACGGTGGCTACCAGGCAACTGGCGGAGCCAAGCGTTTCGACCTGGCTCAACAACTCGCCAGCTTTGTGGGCGGCTTCGCGCTGGCCCGCGGCGGCAAGCGCCTTTTCCAATTCGGACTGCTGGTGGAGCAGCGCATCCAGGCGGCGCTCCAAATCAACCAAGGGGGTTCCCAGTTTGAGCGACAAGGTCTTGAGCCGTTCCGCATCCGCAACCGCGGTGTCGTAGGCCCGGAGGCCTGCGATCGCCTCAATACGGCGCACCCCGGCGGCGACAGCGCCTTCGGACAGGATGCGGAAAAGGCCGATTTCTCCGGTGGCCCGCACGTGTGTTCCACCGCAAAGTTCCATCGAGTAGCCATCCAGACTGTGGGCGGCTCCGCCGATTTGGACGACGCGTACTATGTCTCCGTACTTGTCGCCAAAAAACTGCAGAATATCCTTGCGTTGTTTGATTTCCTGATGAGGAACAGGCGTCCATGAAACTAGGCCGTTTTCGACGATGCGTTCGTTCACCAGCTTTTCGATTTCGCGGACCTGGCCCGGGGAGAGCGGGGCGTTGGAAAAGTCGAAGGTTAGTTTGTCAGAGCCAACAAAGGAGCCTTTTTGAGTAGCTTCCGGCGAGACGACTTCGTGCAACGCCCAGTGCAGGAGGTGGGTGACGGAATGGTGCCTTTCGATGGCGCGGCGGCGGGCGGAGTCGACGGCCAGCGTGAGCTCTTGTCCGACGGCGGGGGCTTCGTCGCCCTCGATGAAGTGCAGCCAGATGTCCCCGCTTTTGGTGGTCTGCGATACGCGCCAGAGGTCCGCGCCTGCTTCGAGGAGGGCGGAGTCGCCGACCTGTCCACCGAGCTCGGCATAGGCGGTGGTGGTGTCTAGAACGACGGCCGTGCGGTTCTTGACGGAGACGACCTCCAGCACCTTAGCGCTGTTTGTAAGTGTATCGTAACCAATAAACTGCGTGGGCTGCGTGGTTTCGATTTGGGAGAGTTCGATGATCTCCTTTTTCTGGGCTGCCCGAGCACGCGCCCTCTGCTGGCCCATGTGCAATTCAAAGCCGGCGGTGTCGACGGAGAAGCCGCGCTCGCGAGCCATCAGCTCCGTCAGATCGAGAGGAAAGCCCGAGGTGTCGTAAAGTTGGAAGGCGAAGGCGCCAGGGATTTCGCGGGAACCGGCGGCTTCGAGGCGGGCGAGTTCGTCAGAGAAAAGATGGATGCCGCGGTCGAGCGTTTTGTTGAAGGCCTCCTCTTCGCGCTTGAGGACGTCTTCGACAAAAGACTGTCGGCTCCGGATTTCCGGGAAGACATCGCCCATGGTGCGTGCGAGGACGCCGACGAGTTTGTAGAAGAACGGCTCGCGGAAACCGAGGAGGCGTCCGTAGCGGATGGCGCGACGCAGGATGCGGCGCAGGACGTAATTGCGGTCGGTGTTGCCGGGTTGGATGTTGTCGGCGACGGCAAAGGAGAGGGTGCGGATGTGGTCGGCGATGACGCGGAAGGCGACGTCGAGCTGCTCCTGGGGTGTGACGGCAACAAGCTGTCCGGCAGCGTTTTGTTGTGGAAGGGTGCTGGCGTAGTGCTTGCCGCTGAGTTTTTCGAGCTCGTCGAAAATGGGGCGGAAAACGTCGGTCTCGTAGTTGGAGATGCGGGCGTTTCCGAACTCGGAAAAGTTGCGGGTGCCCTGGAGGATGGAGCAGACGCGCTCGAAGCCCATGCCGGTGTCGACGTGTTGCGCAGGGAGGGGCGAAAAGGAGCCGTCTTGGTTTGCGTTGAACTGGATGAAGACGAGGTTCCAGATTTCGATGCATTCTCCGGAGCCCATGTTGACGAGGGCGCCCTTGGTGTCACCGGCCGGGGTGAGATCGACGTGGAGTTCGGAGCACGGGCCGCAGGGGCCGGTGTCGCCCATCATCCAGAAGTTGTCCTTCTTGTTGCCGTTGACGATGTGAACCTCCGGGTCGAGGCCGACCTTGCGGAAGAGTGCGGCCCACAGCTCCCAGGCTTCCTGGTCGCGGGACGCCGGGTCGCCGAGGGCGGGATCGGGCTGGTAGATGGTGGCGTAGAGGCGTTGCGGCGGGAAGTGCCACACATCGACGATGAGTTCCCAGGCCCATTGGATGGCATCTTTTTTGAAGTAGTCGCCGAAGGACCAGTTCCCCAGCATTTCAAAGAAGGTGTGGTGGTAGGTGTCGAGACCGACGTCCTCCAGATCGTTGTGTTTGCCGCCGGCGCGGATGCACTTTTGGGTGTCGGCGGCGCGGGAATCGAGGGCGGGGACGGCGCCTGCCCAGCGGGAGACGTCGGCGGCCTTTTGGCCGAGGAAAATCGGCACAAACTGGTTCATCCCCGCGTTGGTGAAGAGCAGGTTTGGGGAGTCCGGCAGGAGGCTGGAGGAGGCTACAAGGGAGTGCTGCTTCGCGTGGAAGAAGTCTAGGAAGGATTGGCGGATCTGGGCGCTCGTCATCATGGGTGGGCAAAGAGGGAAACCTTAGGGGTTTTGCCCGGGGAAAGCCAGCGGCGGATCAAGGTGTCGAGGCAACGCGTGGAGCGCGGAGCTGCGGCTCCGGTTTGATTTTTCAACCATGCGGATTCAGGGCGGGCAATGGATCCAAGAAAGCCACACACAGGAGAGCATTCTGGTCGCAGCCCATCGCAACGCCGTGAGAATCACCGCACCCACACACGCCCGCCCCAACAGGGCACGCCAAGAACGGCCCATGGCAGCGTCAGGGATGGGCATCCCTTTTTGGATCCAGCCTGAAAGCCGGAGCGGGTCAGTCCTGACCGAGGGCGGCGCGGGCCTTGGCGGCGGCTTCCTGGGCGCGGCGCGAGATTTCCTCGGGGGAGGGCAGGGAGGCGAGCACCTCGGGCGGGATATCGGCGGCAATGGAGGAGAGTTTAACGAGGCACTTCTGGCGCTCGGCGAGGGCCTTGTCGGAGTCGCGCTCCTTGGAGAAGCGGGATTTTGCTTTGTCAGAGCGTTCGCGCAGAAGGGAATACACATCGCCGCCGAGGAGTGCGGAGATGTCGATCTTCATCTTTTCGCGCTGCAAGTCTGCGTCGCTGACGATGTCCCCGTTGATGGGACCGGCCTTGTATTT
>CANJYI010000049.1 GCA_947478975.1 Chthoniobacteraceae bacterium | reverse complement strand
CTGGGATGTGATCAAGGATAGTGAGGGCGTGGCGAACGGATTGTTTAGCAGTGTTGGAAAATTGCGAAAGGCCATGGAGCCAGCCTTGCGCCGTTTTTGGGAAGACGCAACGGCAGTGCTCTCCTTGGTTGGTCGACCATGGTTGCACTCTCAAGCAAACGATTTGTTGAAAACCTAATACTCCAGAAAACATAAAGACTTGGTATGAGTTCCAGCAGGCTGTCTGGTTCAAAGTGTGGCTACATTCGAACGGGCAGGCTTCGGGGGTGAGCCAGCAAACCGCTCAGTCTGTTTTGGCAGCGTTTGATTTGGATCTCGAACAAGGCGTTTGGCAGGTCGTGGACGCGGGCTTTGATCCGCTCCTGGCCCGCGCTGAATCTTTGGTCTTTGCTCACACATTGAGGAGTGGGGCCCGGTCGATGGACCTCTTGCATTTAGCTGCTGCCTTGGAAACAGGTGCACAGGAGTTGCTGAGCTTTGACTGCAATCAACGACAAATAGCTCTGGCAGAGAATCTTGTTGTTTTCCCGTGACGGGAGTTCGCACCGCGGCTGACCGCTTCTGAGCTGTTCAGTTGTAATCGCGAGCTCCGGGATCGGAGCTAACTGCCTAGAACTAAGCGAGACGCTGCACCCTAGGATGCGGCGCCATCTTCTGTCCGCGGATGTCCTGTGCGGTTGGCCAAGGGGCCGCGGACCGGCTGGCGTTTGCGGGCGCCGTTGATGCGTTTGCGCCGGGGGATGTGTCGCTGTGCTGCGCGCGCCAGAAACCGGGACACATGCTCCTCAGTAAAGCGGATTGTCCGGAAACCCAGCCGGATACACTCGATGGTACCCTCGCGCGCCCATTCCAGGACGGTTTGTTCGTGGACATGCAGACGGGCGGCGACGGCGCGTTTGTCGAGCAGGGGCGGTTCAATCGGATCCATGGTCGATCTGGATCGCGAATCGCCCCTCAACCGGTTGCCTTATGGCGCGCCTTTGACGGGCAGGGGAGTGGTGCCGATCTGGATGATCTTGTCACTATCCGGGGGCATTACATTGAACCACGCCTCGGCCTGTCCCCGGCTGACCATCCGCTTGTAGTGCTTGGTGATGATCCGCACCGAATTGCCCATGTGTTCCGCCAGCAGGGGGCGGTTTTGATGTATCGCCAGCCAGCAGGAGCCGTAAGTGTGGCGCAGCACGTCGTGATGCCATGCGTCACCCTTGGGGGATTTCCAAGTCTGGAACCCCGCCGCCGGCCGGATGGTGTTGAACCTGCGCCGGAAACTGGTGGCCGGGGCGATGACGCCGGTCCGGTGCGTGATGGTGAGAAACCAAGCGCGGAGGTTCTCGGTGATGGGGACGTTCCGGTCGTCGTTCACTTTCGAGACACTTTTGCTGATGTAGATGGTGTTGTGTTCGAGGTCGATGTCCCGCCAGTTGAGGCGATGGAGTTCCTCGGGCCGGATCCCGGCAAACGCGGCGAGGGCGATATACGCGCGCATCGAACTGCGGGCGGGTTCCTGCAGGACATCGCAGGCGAGGAGTATCCGTTCGACCTGCTCCGGAGTGAGGATGTGGACCTCGTACCGTTCGATGCGGAGACTGATATTGAGGGCGTGGTTCTTTTCGATCCAGCCGCGCTTGAGGGCGAAGTTGAGAAAGGTGACCAGATGTTTGCGCCGGGTATTGAAGGTGCCCGGGGTGAGGCTTGTGCCGAGGTAGGATTCGAGCCTTTCGAGGGTCAGGTCGCCCACTGAGGTCTTGGGCCCGAGTTCCTTGACGGCGCGTGTGATCTCCCAGATGACGGCCTTGAGAGAGTTCGCTCGCAGCCCCTCCTTGAGTTTGGATTCGCTGAATTCTTCCAGCGCCTCCTCAAGCGGCTTGGGGGCGCGTGCCGCACGGAGCAGTCGGAGATGGTTGGCGACCAAATCCTGAATGGTGAGGCCGTGTTCGGCGAGTTCCTCACTTTGGCGAACCAACCGCACTTGGTTCGAAATCGCCTCTTGGATGCTGATGCCGAGTTCCGCCAGCTCCTGGCTGTGGTAGGAAGCGGTTCCTTGCGCCTCCCGCTGAGCGGCAGCTTCGATCGCGATCTTTTCCGCTTCCGCGAGAGTCTGGCAGTAGTGCCGCCGTCCTCCGGCCCCTGCGCCCCCTACGCGGGTGTCGACGATGTAGCGGCCGCTTCTCTCTTCGAGCGTAATAAACGGCCAAATGTCGCGGAACTTCCGTTTAGGCGTTGAGGGGCGCTTTGCCACGCGAGGAACAAATCGCACACGGGACGCCATTCTGCCTTACGATTTTTTCAGCGGACGCACATGCCTCGGCCAGAGGGGGCAGTTTCGAAGATGCTCACAAGCGCAGCCACTGAATGAGGTTTTTAGTGGCGGTGAGTGGCGGTGAAAATGGGCTTTTCTCTGTAAACCGCTCCCTTGACACGGTAGGGGTCACAGGTTCGAACCCTGTATCGCGCACCACCTCAAAGCCCCTCAAAAAGAGCGGCTTACACAGCAATCCAGAGGACCCGGACCTGGGGACCCGCTACTTCAATGGGCTGGCTTTCAAGCCGGAAAGGTACGCGACCAAATCCACTAGGTCGTCTTTTGTGAGCGCCTGGTTGAGGCCGCTGGGCATGAGTGAGGTCGGCAGCTTGGAAACCCGCTGCACCTCGCTCTTCGCGAACTTTTGCAGAGAGCCCCCCGGCAGCGCGAGGACCAACTCCTCCGAGGTGTCGCTTCGCACGATTCCCAGCGCCTCTCCACCCCCACGAAGTTTGACCTCAGCCGTTTCAAACCCCATTGAAATGCCGGCGTTGGGATTGAGGATTGCGTCGAAAATCGCTTCCTTGGAAAGCTTGCCCCCGATTTCGCTCAGCGCGGGGCCAAAGTCCACGCCCCGCTCGCCGATCTTGTGGCAGGCTACGCAGGAACTGGAGGCCCGCTCAAAAACACCTTTGCCCCGGGCCGCATCACCGGAGAGCCTTGCCAACTCAGCCACGGAGGGCAGCGCCGCTCCACCCAGTGCACCGGGAGGCGGAAAATGCAGGCTGATCTCCTCGCGCAGCGCAGCGTACTGCACCTGGGCCAGCGCCGAGACGGCGACGGATTGCAGCTCCGCCGGAAAACGCTTTTCCTGCGCCAGCTTCACCAACCGCTCCGCGCCATTCTGCGTGCGTGCAAGCGCCCGGATCGCCTGGGTGCCCCGCTCCGCCGACTTCGACTGGAGCAGTTCGGCCTGGAGCATCTCGAGCGCCTTCCCCTGCCCCAGACTGCCCAACAACTCCAGCAACGCCGCGCTCTGCGCCGGCGCGCCCTTTGAAAGCGCCTCCTGAACCTGTGCGGCCCCGGCACCCCCACGCACAAGCAGACGCACCGCATCCAACGCCTCAGGCGCCTTCCCCAATTCCAACGCGGTCTCCAACAAAGCGCCTCCCCAGTTTCCAATGCCAGCCGCCTCCACCAGTTCCACAAACTCGGGCCGCCCCTTGGCCCTCGCCAGCGCCGCATCCGTCGCGGTACGCACTAGGGGATCGTCCTTTGCGCCCGAACGAGAAAGACGCTGCAGCGCCTCGCTTACAATCGCCAATCCCGGGTTGGCTTTCACCAGACTCAGCAGCGCATCGGAGCGCTCCTGGGATTCCGGGATGAAATCAAACGCGCGCATGTAGCGCATTTCCGCAGGGTTTTCCAACAGCAGCTTGGCTAGATAGGGAGCCGTCTTCGGAGTGCGCAGGCGCCAGAGGATGTCCCTGCCGCCCGGGGTGTTCCAATTGCCTTTGACCTCGGCAAACCAGGCGTCAAAACAGGTTTCGTCGATTCCGCGGGCCCCAATGCCGAGCGCCTCGAGATACCAGCGGTCGCTGCCGTCGTGCTGGGCCGCCAGCTTGGCCCACATCTGCTCGACCTTCTTGGAGTGAAAGAGCGACACCGCAAGCTGGCGGCGCACCTGGGGATCCTTGTGGCCGATGAGACGGCCGATGAGGCCGGGAGTCGCCTCGAGCGTGGAGGTGTCCATTTGCCCGGCGGTGGCCAGCATCGTCGCAAGGCGGATCGCCGTGATGACAATGTCCGGGTTGGAGTCGGTGAGGGCCGCCTGGAGGGCGGGCAACGCTGCCCTTGGGCTCCTCGCCAGAAGGGCGAGCGCACGGGCGCGCATGCGGGTCTCGCCCTTTTCTGCAAGCGCCTGCAAAGCGGGAAGCGCAGAATCTCCGAGCGCGCTTAACGCCCGGTAGGCGGAAAACTGCGTTGCCTTGTTGGGTGATTGCAGTGCGGCCACCGCGCCCGCCGCGCTCGAAAGATCCAGCTTGGGAACGGAAAGCCCGCCTGTCTTCGCGCTGACCCGATAGATGCGCCCGCGCAAAAAACGCTCCTCATTGTCGGCCATGGCATGTCCTCCCACGCCCGCATCGTACCAGTCGGCAACAAAGAGCGAACCGTCGGGATGTATGGCAACGTCCGAGGGACGGAACCAGTTGTCAGTAGAGGTAAGGATATCGGCGACTTCAGCGGAGAAACCAGCGCCGGCTTTTTGAACAGGGTAGGCGCGCACCACGCGCGGACCGGCATCGCAGTGAATGATCTGGTTGGTGAACTTCGTCCCAAGCGCGCTGCCCTCGTTGAAGAGCAGACCCGTGGGCGAACCCGCTCCGGTCTGGAGCAGATTGGGCACGGTGCCCGGGTCGTTCTGATGCCAGTGGCGCAGGGGGATTTCCTTCTCGATATTCGGACGCTTGGTCTGCCAAGCCGCGCCGGTGAGTTCGTCGGAATAGCCGTAACTGCCGTGCTCCATCACGTAGTTGATGCGCACCCCGCGGTTGCCATCGTCGTCGTTGTCGCTCTGCCAGAGGTTGCCGAAGGAGTCGGGGGCGGCTTCGTAGTTGTTGCGGAAATTGTACCCCAGCACTTCGAAATTGCTGAGCTTCCCGTCGGCGTAGTCGGCGCGGAACACCATCCCCTGTTGGTAGGGCTTGCGGGTCGCCTCCAGCACATTGCCGGCAAGGTCGGTGATGGGGGCCGAGTTGTCCTTCACATCAGCCGGATCAATCACCCCATGCAGCGGGACCTTCAGCAGCTTGCCGGCGGGTTGGCGAAAATGCTGTCCGGTGTTGCCAAAGTTGAAGTAGAGCTTGCCGTCAGTGCCGTGCACAAAGGAGTGGAAGGAATGATCGTGCTGCGCGCCCGCTGTGCCGGTGAGCAGGAGCAACCGCTGGTCGGCGACCCCGTCTCCATCGGTGTCGCGCAGCACGAACACATTGGGGGCGACCGAAACGATCACATCGTTGCCCAGGACGGCTATGCCCAGGGCGGAGTTGATGCTGGGGTCCTGGTAGAAGACGGTAGCCTTGTCCGCCTCACCATCGCCGTTTGTGTCCTCGAGGGTCATGACGCGGTCCCCTTCGGGCCGGATCGGCGGATTGGAGTGGCGGCGGTAGTTGGCAGCCTCCGTGAGCCAGACCCTGCCGCGGGAGTCGATGTCAATGGCTGTCGGGTTTTGCACCATGGGCTCGGCAGCAAACAAACCGACGGACAATCCATCGGCGACCTTCATTTTGCCGATGGACTCCCTCGCCTGGGCGAGGCCGTAGTTTTCGGGCTGCTTCGGCTTTTCCTGGGCCAGTGCGTGCGAGCAAAAAACGGCACAGGAAACGGCGAGAATAAAGGGGGGGGTCTTCATGGGAGGGATGCTGGGGACTTCGGGTGGGACCCCGACTGTATCGAAGCGCCGCCAGAATGGAATCCCATGTTGCCGGCTCTCCGGCACCCGCTGGCGGGCTTACCCGACCAAGGCCCTGACCACGTCGGCCTTCTCCACGCCGGTGAGGCGGAAGTCCAGACCCTGCGCGCGGAAAGTAAACCGCTCGTGGTCAATGCCCAGCAGATGCATGATCGTCGCGTGCAGGTCCCGCACATGCACGGGATCCTTCACCACGTTGTACGAAAAGTCGTCGGTCTCGCCGTAGATCGCCCCGCCCTTTGCCCCTCCCCCGGCCAGCCACATGGTAAAGCAGCGGGGATGATGGTCGCGGCCGTAGTTGTCCTTGGAAAGGCCGCCCTGCGAATAAACCGTGCGCCCAAACTCGCCTCCCCAGATAATGAGAGTGTCCTCGAACATGCCGCGGTTTTTGAGATCCTGGATGAGGCCCGCCGTGGCCTGGTCAATGTCTGCGCACTGCGAGGGCATGCGCTTGCCGACATTGGAGTGGTGGTCCCAGTTGTTCAAATAGACCTGCACAAAACGCACTCCCCGCTCGGCCAGACGGCGCGCCATGAGCACCGTGTTTGCGTAGGTTCCGGGCTTGCGCGCCTCCTCGCCGTACAAGGCAAAGACGCTCTCCGGTTCGGCGTTAAAATCGGTCAACTCAGGCACGCTGCTCTGCATCCGGTAGGCCATTTCGTACTGCTGGATGCGGGTGCGGATCTCGGGATCACCAAGATGCTCCGCACTTAAACCGTTGAGCGCATTGATGCCATCAATACTGCGCCGGCGGATCTCTGGGGACACGCCGGGCGGGTTGTTGATGAAAAGGATCGGATCGCCCTTGCTGCGAAACGACACGCCAGCGTGCTCGCCGGGCAGAAAACCGCTACTCCAAAGCTTTGCCGAGATGGCCTGCTCCTGCTCGCGGTTGGTCGGGTTGGCGACGAGCACGACAAAGGTGGGGAGATTTTGGTTCATCGCCCCCAGCCCGTAGCTCACCCAAGACCCCATGCAGGGCCTGCCCCCGATCTGCGAGCCGGTCTGCAGTTCGGTGATGGCGGGCTCGTGGTTGATTGCCTCGGTGTGCATCGAACGGATGAAGGCGATGTCATCGACACACTTGCCCAGATTCGGGAGCAACTCGCTCAGCCACATGCCGCTCTGGCCGTGCTGGGAGAACGTGTACTTGGACGGCGCCACAGGAAAGCGGGCCTGCCCGGAGGTCATGCCCGTCAGGCGCTGGCCGTTACGAATGCTGTCCGGGAGGTCCTTGTCGTACATCTCGGCAAGCCCCGGCTTGTAGTCAAAAAGGTCTAGCTGGGAAGGTCCACCCACCATGTGCAGATAGATGACACGCTTGGCCTTCGGCAGAAAGTGGGGCACGCCGGGCCCCTTCACCGAGGCGTCCGCCTGCTGCGGAAGACCGGCGCCCAGTAGCGTGCCAAGGGCGGCCGCGCCAAGAACGCCGGCGCCCGAGCCAAGCAACTGGCGGCGGGTGAGTTCAAGCCTTGCCTCGGCGGACAGGTTGCGAAAAAGATGCGAATTGCAGTTCATATAACGTTGTTCCGGAGTTACTTGTTCAATGCCTCGTCCAAGTTGAGCACCTCGTTGCAGACCATCGTCCACGCTGCGAGCTCAGGCGAAGCCACTGCGCCGCGGACCTTGCTTTCGCCCACGGCCAAAAGCGCGGCCGCCTCCTCGGGCTTCTGTTTGTAATGGGCGAGGAAAGCCTCGTTGCTGGCGAGCAACAGCGCCCGCTCCTTGTCCGTGACCGGACGGGAAAGAACCGTTCGGATGATGAAATCCACCGCTTTGTTGCGGTCGTCGCCCGCCGCTAGGACCGCGCTTTCGGCCAACCGCCGCGCCGCCTCCACAAACTGCGGATCGTTCATCGTGACAAGCGCCTGCAGGGGGGTGTTGGTGCGCTCACGCCGCACGCAGCTGACTTCACGGCTTGGTGCGTTGAAGATGTCCATGCTCGGCGGCGGCGCCATGCGCTTTACAAAGGTGTAAAGGGCGCGCCGGTACAAGGCTTCCCCGTTGTCCTGCACGTACTTCCGGGTGTCTCCATTGGGGAGCCCCACGACGTCCCAGATGTTTTCAGGCTGATATGGCCGGGTGCTGGGCCCGTACATTTTGGACGCAAGCAGGCCGCTGGCAGTGAGGGCGTAATCGCGCACCATCTCGGCATCCATGCGGAAGCGCGGACCCCTGGAAAGCAGGCTGTTGTCGCGGTCTTTTTCCAGCTTTTCAGGGGTGACGGCGGCGGACTGCCTGTACGCGGCCGAAGTCAAAATCAGCTTAAAAAGGCGGCGCACGTCTCCGCCGGAATCACGGAAATCTGCGGCCAGCCAGTCTAGCAGTTCAACGTTTGAAGGGGCGCTCCCCATGATGCCGAAGTCCTCGCTGGTCTGCACAATCCCCTGCCCGAAGACTTCCTGCCAGAACCGGTTGACCGTGACCCGGGGGGTCAGGGGGTTGCGGGAGTCGACCAACCACTGGGCAAGACCGAGCCTGTTTTTGGGCGCACCTTCGGGAAGCGGATGCAACACGGCAGGCGGAACGGCCTCCACCTCCTCGCCAAGCTTGTTGTACTGCCCACGCATCAGCACGTTCGCCATCGGCATCTTGCCTTTGACCTCCTCCTGGATGTGGGTGAGCGGACTGCGCGCCTTAATCGCGTCCCGCTCGCCCTCCAGGGCAGTCAGTTGTTTGTCAGCCTGCTGGTAGGGAGTATCCAGCGCATTGAGGTAGTGCTCCAAAAGAAGGGTTTTCTGGGGGGCGGAACGCTTCTCCGTCGCCACCAGCAGCGCGTCCCGGAGCGTGGCAAATCCGGCGAGGGACTTGACCTCCGGCGCAGAAAGCACGCGGGAAAAGACCCGGATATCCTGCACAGAGCCGCCTTCAAACACCCCTCCGCCGGAACGCTGCCCCACCAGGAACGGCACAGCGGCGCGGATGTCCGAATCCGGCTTGAGCGTATTCACATCCACCTTGAGCTTCTCCTCCTTGCCATCAAGAAAGAGCTTCACCCCAGCGGCCTTGCCGGATCCGTCGTAGGTCACAAGCACATGCTGCCAGGTCCCCGGCTTGACGACCGGCCCGGTCGAAACCTTCAGCGCAACGTCGGGATACTTGTCGACAAGGTGCACCGCAAATGTCTTGCCGGCCTGAAACAGATCATAGCCACGGAATGACTTCTTGGAGTCCATCCGCGCCAGAATGCCTGCGGAAACATCGGTGTTGGGCGCCTTGACCCACGCGCCGTAGC
This sequence comes from Chthoniobacteraceae bacterium, assembly GCA_947478975.1. Taxonomy (GTDB): domain Bacteria; phylum Verrucomicrobiota; class Verrucomicrobiia; order Chthoniobacterales; family Chthoniobacteraceae; genus Chth-196. The sequence continues at coordinate 1,883 of CANJYI010000049.1, read as the reverse complement.
TGAACGGTTGTTTGAGCGCAAAGTCCGCCACATCCCCCAACGCAATAACGGCTCCCGCCTTGAGGATGGGCGCGGCTCCCGTCTTGCCGCCGGGCGCCCACTGCAGTTCCGGCACCGCGGCAAACGTGGACTCGGCTGCCGCCACAAAGCGGCCCGTCGAACCGGCGCCCTCGTCTAGCGGCGCCCAGAGCACCCGCTCCTTCGTTGGCAGGGACTCGCCCAAAGCGGCGGGTGTGACGGCTGCCAGCCATTTGAGAAACTCGGGCTGGACCTCCTTGCGTCGGGCCTCGCGCTGCTCACGCTTGCCGGCGATCAACCCGGGCAAAGCGCTCCAACGGGGACGGTCCGCCTCGGAAGGAAGGGCCAGGACCGCGGAACGCCCGTCCTTGGAGTTGCCGTCGGAACCGGTCTGGGTGGTGTTGCGGAAGAAGGCGGCCATCGAGTAATAGTCGCGCGCCGTGATGGGGTCGAACTTGTGGTCGTGGCACTGGCTGCAGTTCATCGTCAGCCCGAGGTACACCCAACCCATGGTCTGAACGCGGTCGGCTGCGTAGTTGGCGAGGTTCTCCTCGTTGATGGTGCCGCCCTCCGCGGTGGTGATGTTGCAGCGCTGGAAGCCGGTGGCGACCAACTGGTCCTCGGTCGGCTGCGGCAGCAGGTCGCCGGCCAACTGCTCGACGGTGAACTCCGCGAACGGCTTGTTGGCGTTGAAAGCCCGGATCACCCAGTCGCGGTAGGGCCACATCTCGCGATAGTTGTCGATGTGGAGTCCGTGCGTGTCTCCGTAGCGGGCCGCGTCGAGCCAGTAGCGCGCCCGGTGTTCGCCCCAGGCGGTGGAATGCATCAACCGGTCAATCCACTGGGAAAGAGCGGCCTCCTTCTGCGCCTGATAATCGACCAAAAAGGCCTCCACATCCGTCGGCTTTGGCGGCAGGCCGGTGATGTCCAGATGCAGCCGTCGAAAAAGCACGCGGGGCTCCGCCTCGGGCGCCGGCGTCAAACCGCGAGACTCGAGTTTGGCAAGGATAAGACGGTCAAGAGGCGTCTTGGGCCAGCCCTCGTTTTTGACTGCCGGCAGCGGTGCCTTTTGCGGGGCGATGAAAGACCAGTGGCCCTGCCAGAGGGCGCCCTCGTCGATCCAGCGCTTGAGAAGGGCCACCTCGGCGGGCTTGAGTTCCTTGTGGGACTCGGGAGGGGGCATGACCTCGTCTTTGTCCGTGCTCAGAAGGCGCTTGTAGAGTTCGCTTTCAGCCGCCTTCCCGCGCAGCACTGGCGCCGGATCATCCTTGCGCTTTTCAAACAGACCCGCCTCCGTGTCCAGGCGCAACCCCGCCTTCCGGCCGCTCGAATCCGGCCCGTGACAGCTGAAGCAGTTTTCAGCGAGGATCGGCCGGATATCCCGGTTGAAGCTGATTTCTGCCGTACCCGCAGCAGCCAAAGCACAAGGGCCGAGGGCGGTCAGGGCGGTCGTTGCCGCAAAAAAGCGGAGGAAAGGTGCGTGTTGCATAGGAAGAAGAATGACCGGTTGGATTCTGCACAGAGACGCCGAAAAAAGTCACCTCCCCTCAATTACCAACACCCCTCTGCACGGCAACTCGATTCCCCAGTTGGTCTAGAGCGGGCAACCCACCCGGGAGAACCCCTGGCCACCGCTTTTCTTTGCTGCAACCCACCGGCGGCTACGGCGCCAAACGCTGCACTTCCCAACCGCTGCCACCCGTGCGGAGGAAGCGAAAACGGTCGTGCAGACGGCTCCTGCGTCCCTGCCAAAACTCAATGGTCTCAGGCTCCAGACGGTAGCCACCCCAGTGTGCGGGACAGGGCACCTGGGCTTCGGCAAAGCGTTGCTTGCACTCCTCAAAAAGCCTCTCCAGCTGTGCACG
>CANJYI010000048.1 GCA_947478975.1 Chthoniobacteraceae bacterium | reverse complement strand
TTGCCTTGGTGGTCGCGCTGAAGCCCCTAAGAATGCTTGATTGGCGTCAAATGAACGACACTCTCGGAGATGTTACTTGGGTGGGTAAAAACTAATAAACAAATGCCTCAGCACGGATCCGTTCACTCGCCTCGTCCTTTGACTCGCCGCGCGCTGCTTCAGCGTTGTGGAATGGGGTTTGGTTTGCTCGGTCTCTCAGCGCTCGAGTCGTTTACTCACAACGCGACGGGAGCGGCCGCTGAAGGGGGCGCTGCGGCCACGGGGCTCCCTCATTTTCAGGGCCGCGCCAAGCGCGTCATTCATCTCTTTGCAAACGGGGGCCCTTCGCACGTGGATACTTTCGACCCCAAGCCGCTGCTCACCCAGTTGCACGGACAGCTGCTCAGTGGCGGACATCTTAAAACCGAAAGACCCACCGGCGCGGCCTTCCGCTCCCCCTTCCAGTTTGCCAAACACGGCGAATGCGGCACAGAGGTGAGCGAGCTTTTCCCCAACGTCGCCAAGTGCGTGGACGACATGGTGGTGATCCGCTCGATGCACGCCAACGTGCCAAACCACGAGCCCTCCATGATGCTCATGAATTGCGGCGAGGCGCGCCTGCCAAGGCCCAGCTTGGGATCCTGGGTGAATTACGGGCTGGGTACTGAAAACGAAAACCTTCCGGGCTTTGTCTCGCTCTGCCCCGGCGGCTACCCGACCGGGGGCGCGCCAAACTGGCAGTCCGCTTTCTTGCCCGGCGCCCTGCAGGGCACCTACATCGACAGCAAACACACCGACGTCGAAAAGCTCATTGAAAACATCCGTAACCGGACTTGGACGCCCTCGGAACAGCGGGCCCAGCTGGATTTGCTTTCCCTGCTTAACCGCGAACATCTCAAGAGCCGTCCCGAGGACGCTCAGCTGGAGGCGCGCGTGCAGTCCTTCGAGCTGGCTTACCGCATGCAGATGGAGGCTACGGACGCGTTTGACCTGTCGAAAGAACCCAAGCACGTCCGCGACCTTTACGGGGATACCGTCTACGGCCGGCAGTGCCTGATCGCCAGGAGGCTGGCGGAGCGCGGCGTGCGGTTTGTTCAACTTTGGCATGCCCCGGGCCAGCCCTGGGACAGCCACGACGACCTTGAAGTCAACCACCGGCGCCTTGCCCGCGAAAGCGACCAGGGCACGGCGGCCCTGCTGATTGATCTCAAGCAGAGAGGGCTCCTGGACGACACGTTGGTTGTGTGGGCCGGCGAGTTCGGCCGCACCCCGACTGTCGAGCTTCCGAGTCCGGCGGCCAACGCCGGCAAGATTAACGGCCGCGACCACAATCATTGGGGGTTCTCCGTCTGGCTGGCCGGCGGCGGGACCCGGGGCGGAACCGTCCACGGAAGCACGGATGAATTCGGGTTTAAGGCGGCGGACAACCCAGTGCATGTGCATGATTTGCACGCGACTATTCTCCACGCCCTCGGCATGAATCATGAAAAGCTGACCTTCCGGCATTCGGGGCGGGATTTCCGGCTGACCGATGTGCACGGCAAGGTGGTCAAGGAGGTGCTCGCATGAAGTCGCCATTCTCTTTCAATCTCCCGGCGGTTCGGGCAACCGCAGGTCCGCTGTTTGTTTTGGCGCTCGCGCTTTGGACGCCCTCTCCGCGCGGCTTCGCAGCGGCGGCGGCGCAGGTGGCCGATCCCGGACAGGTCGAGTTTTTCGAGAAGGCGGTGCGCCCCCTTCTCGAGGAGCACTGCATCGAATGCCACAACGCCGCCAAGGGAAAGACCAAGGGAGGCCTCGGTCTGGACAACGCCGCCGCAACCCTCAAGGGAGGGGACACGGGGCCCGCCATCGTGGTCGGCAGCGCCGAAAAAAGCCTGCTGCTCAAGGCGGTTTCCTACACGGACGCGGACTTGAAGATGCCTCCGGAAAACAAGCGGCTTTCGGCGGAGCAGGTGGCCGTTCTTGAGCAGTGGATAAAGTCGGGTGCGTACGATCCTCGCGAGGGCAAGGCCGTTGGGCCTGACAAGGACGCTGCCAAGCGGCATTGGGCGTTCCAAGCGGTCCAAAGGCCGCCGGTTCCGGCGGTAAAGCAGCCGGCCTGGGTGCGTTCACCGGTGGACCCTTTTGTTCTGGCGGCCTTGGAGGCCAAGGGACTGAGCCCCTCCCCGGAAGCGGACCGTGCGACGCTGTTGAAGCGGGTCTCCTACGACCTGCACGGGCTGCCGCCTGCCCCTGCCGAACTGGAGGCCTTCCAGCGCGACGCCTCTCCGGGCGCCTACGAGCGGGCGGTGGATCGGATGCTGGACTCGCCGCGCTTTGGAGAGCGTTGGGGCCGCCACTGGTTGGACGTGGCCAGGTACGCGGACACCAAGGGTCTTCCAGCTCCGATCAACGCGGACCGGCGCTTTCATTTTTCCTACACCTATCGGGACTACGTCATCGCCTCCTTTAATTCGGACAAGCCGTTCAACGAGTTTTTAATGGAACAACTCGCCGCGGACTTGCTTCCGGAAAACGGGAGTCCGCGGAGCCTTGCCGCGCTGGGCTTTCTGACCGTTGGCCGGTGCTTTCAGAACAGTCTGCACGACATCATCGACGACCGCATCGACGTGGTCACCCGTGGAATGCTCGGACTCACCGTAGCCTGCGCCCGTTGCCACGACCACAAATACGACCCCATTCCGACGGCGGACTACTACTCGTTGCACGGAGTTTTTCTCAGCACGGAGGAACCCAAGGAGCGGCCAGTCATCGGCGAGGTCCCCCAGACGCCCCAGCATGCCGGCTATTTGGAGAAAAGAGCCGTCCTCCTCGGAAAGATGGAGGGCTGCGTCAATGAGGAGCTCAAGAAGGCCAACGCGGAACTCGTCAAAAAGGCCACCGACTACCTGCTTGCTTCGGCCGAACTGCCGAAGGACGCCGACCCCAAGTTTGTCGAAAACATGGCCGGCGAGCGGAAGCTGATCGGACTGCTACTGACGCGCTGGGGCAAGCTGCACCAGAACGCCGCCCAGGACTCCTTGTTTGCTCCCTGGCATGCACTGGCCTCGCTGCCCAAACAGGAGTTTGAGTCGCAGGCGGCAGCTCTGGTGAATCGCTGGAAGGCCGAGCCGCCGGCGGGCTGGGATGCGGAGATGCTGGGACAGCTGTGCAAAACGCCGGCCAAGACCCTGAACGATGTGGCCGCATTTTACGGGAAACTTTGTGCCGAGACGGCTGAGGCCTTGGAGAAGCAGGCTGGGGCGGAAGCCGCCTTGGAAAACCCGCTCCAACAGGCGCTGCGCGCACGGCTTTTCATGGATGCGTCCCCCTTGCGCCTTACCCGCACCGAAGTGGAAAAGACCCATGCGCGCACGATTGTTGAAGCCCGGAGCAAGGTGAAGGACGCGCTGGATGTTCTGGATGCGACCGACGAGTCGGCCCCGCCGCGGGCCATGGCGCTTTTTGACAAGCCGCAGCCCGTTCAACCGGTGATTTTTGTGCGGGGGAATTCAGGCAACCGCGGACCGGTGGTGCCCCGCCAGTTTTTGACGGTCCTTTCCGGACCGGAGCGCAAGCCGTTTGCCACCGGCAGCGGCCGTTTGGAGATGGCCCGTGCGATCGCAAGCCCCGCCAATCCCCTGACGGCCCGGGTGGCGGTCAACCGCATCTGGCTGCACCTCTTCGGTCGCGGACTGGTGGAAACACCAAACGACTTTGGCGTACGCACCCTGGCCCCGGCTATCCCCGGAGTTTTAGATTATCTGGCGGACCGTTTTGTCGAGGCAGGCTGGTCCACCAAGGCGCTGGTCCGTGAACTGGTGCTCTCGGCGGCGTACCGCCAGTCCAGCGCCTCCCGCCCGGACGCTGTTTCCCAGGATCCGAACAACGACCTGCTGCATGCGATGCGCCGGAGACGGCTGGATTTTGAGGCACTGCGGGACACTTTGTTGCTGGTCTCCGGCAAGCTGGAGGAGAGCGTTGGAGGCCGCGCGGTGGAGCTGACAAAGGCGCCATTTACCGGCAGACGAAGTGTTTACGGTTACATCGACCGGCAGGACCTGCCCTCTGTGTTCCGTTTCTTTGATTTTGCAAACCCCGACATCAGCACGGGCCAGCGGTTTGAAACTTCGGTGCCTCAACAGGCGCTCTTCCTTCTCAACAGCGACTTTCTAAAAAGCCTGGCGGAAGCATTGGCCCGGAGTGGGCCCATTCAAAGCGTCCCTGCGGGCCCCGATCGAGTGAAGGCGCTCTTTCGCCAGGTTCTGTTGCGGGAGCCCAGAGCGGATGAGGCTGCTGCGGCGCTTGATTTGCTGGCGCGGGTTTCTGGAGAGCCTGAAAAACCGTGGATTTCGCTGAGCCAGGTTCTCCTGCTCACCAATGAAATGGCTTTCATTGACTAAAGGGCGCGCTTTCGGTGGCCTGTAGCAGGGGAGATGTGTTCGCTGGAGTCTGTTTCGAGTGGAAGGGGTTCCGCAGGGGGAGAAAGTTTTTTTCCAGTGTGGAGACGGTTTTTCTTAAAATAGGCATTGCGCCCTCGGGGAGGGTGTGAGACTTTGAAGTTGTTCTGGGGGGAACAGCAGCCCTCCGAGTGCCAGACGGCCTCGGGGGGCTGCAATTTTTTTGCCCTCATTTCGTCCGCGTACCGAGGCTTGAAGTGGTGATTAGTGCCACCTTCCTCGAGGCACAACACAATCATCCGCAGCGGCTTGAGTCTATGCTGGAGTGCGGATCGTTCTCGCTGACTGCTTGGGGAACGGGGAGTAATCCGCAGATCGCGCAGATTTCTCAGATGAAAAAAAACCGTCGGGAGTGTCGGCGAAACTCTGTTTGATCTACGGATAAACCTATGAATGTGAGGTTTATGGGTTTGATTTCCTGTGGCAACACCCTCGCCCGGGGTAGGCTGCCCTTTGTGTGTGTTCGGAGGCGGGTGCCGCTTTCTGAGGTGGCCCCAAGCCGGTCCTTCCATCACTTTTGGGGCGTATGAAGCGATGGAAACTGTTGGTTTCCAATGGAATGCTTTTGGACGGCGCGCGACTTGGGGCGGCCATTACAAAGCCGTTACAATTTTACCCTTCGGTCGAAACATTTTCTTAACATGGCTCTGTTTTCATTCACACAGGTTGCCAAGCCGGCGGCCTACAACCCCACTAAAGTCCCATGAAAACAGCAAGCACAGTCCTGAGTGCAGCCTTGAGCTTCCCCGCCGCAGTTTTTGCTGCCGCTCCGCTCCTCCCGCCGCCAGCGCCGCCGCGGCCGCCCGCTGTCGCCTTGCCGGCGCCTCCGCCTCCTCAGCCTCCCGGGAGGGCGATCGGCGAGGCCGGGCCCCATGGAAAGGTGCTCCTGGGTTTGACTCCGACTGAGCGGGCGGATTTTGCCACAGGCAGGACTGAGTTCGTGAACGTGGAAACGCCCGAGGGCGGTTTGGGACCGATATTCAACGATGTTTCCTGCGTGGCCTGCCACTTCCAGGGTGGGGTTGGTGGGGGGAGTCGGACGGTGGTGACGCGCTTCGGTCGTGTCACCAACGGGGTCTTCGATCCTCTTGCAGAGTTGGGCGGGCCCCTTCTGCAGAGGCAGGCGATCGCTCCCGAGTTTCTTGAAACGGTCCCAGCCGCGGCAAACGTGGTAGCCAGACGCATGACCACCCCGCTGTTTGGGGCGGGTTTAATCGAGGCGATTCCCGATGCCGTTCTCACCGCAAGGGCGGCGCTCGTGAAACCCGATGGAGTCAAGGGGCGGGTCGCTCTGGTCAATGACGTGGTAAGCGGTACGATGCGGGTGGGCCGGTTTGGGTGGAAAGCTCAGGTGGCTACGCTGCAGACATTTGCAGCAGACGCTTACCTGAACGAGATGGGCGTGACCAGCCGGTATTTCCCCGTGGAAAATGCCCCCAACGGAAACGTCACCCTCCTCAAGGCTGCCGACCGGGTGCTGGACCCGGAGGACGCGCTGGCCACTGGCGTTGTGAAGTCGGACCTGGATGTTGCCGCCGACTTCATGCGGCTTCTCGCCCCCGTGCCTCCGCTTGCGGGTGCGGCTCCGGGAACTCCCGGCGCGCTGGTGTTCAACGAGGTCGGGTGTGTGACCTGCCACGTGCCATCCTTCAAGACGGGACCCAGCCCGATTGCGGCGTTGGCAAATCAACCAGTGGGGCTTTACTCGGACCTGCTGCTGCATGACATGGGCAAGCTGGGGGACGGAATCGCCCAGCCTCCGGCCACGATGAGCGAAATGCGTACCGCGCCGCTGTGGGGGCTCAGGCTGCGGGACCGTTACCTGCACGACGGACGCGCCTCCACTCTGGACATGGCGATCCTCGCACACGACGGGGAGGCAAAGATCGCGCGTGATCGGTATTCGAAGCTGACGCCGGCAAAGCGCAACGCACTCATGGCCTTCCTTGCGTCGTTGTAAATTCCTCGCCCGGGGGGGCGGAGGCCGCTGGTCTCCAAATAAAACGGTTCCCAAGGGAACGTTTCTTTGGGGGCCAGCCATTTCTGACGCGTCTCGGCCGAAGGAGGGCGCCCTTCGGGGAACGGGCCGCTGCGCCTGCTACTGTTTTTTCGCTGCGGGATCGGCGGCGGCGCTGAGCGCCTTTTCTATCGCGGCCTTGAGGGGTTCGCCGTCGGGTTCGTCTGTCGAATCAAAGCGGGCTTTGAGCACGCCGTCCCTTCCCAACAGGAACTTGTTGAAATTCCATTGGACCGGGCCGGGTAGCGGTGAGGCAGCGTCGGTCAGGGCGGCGAAGAGAGGGTGAGACCTGTTGCGGATCGAGACCTTGCTAAACATCGGAAAAGTCACGCCGAACTCGCTTTTGCAAAACTTGTGGATGTCTTTTTCCTGAGCGGGTTCCTGCGAGCCAAAGTCATTACACGGGAACCCAAGCACCACGAGACCCCGCTCTTTGTAGGTCTGATAAAGTTTCTCCAACCCTTCATACTGCCGCGTGTAGCCGCATTGGCTTGCGACGTTCACGATCAGCAGCACCTTGCCGGCAAAGGCCCCGAGCGTGCCCACCCGGCCCTCGATGTCGCGCAGCGGGAGGTCCATGTACTCGGGCGAGCCGAAGGCCTTGCCTGCCAGCAGGAAAAGGGGGAGTGCGGAGGTCTGGAGGAGGAAGGTGCGGCGGTCCATAAGGGGGGCTTAAGGGCCTACTTCCTCACCTCGGGCAAGTCAAGGCCTGGAGGGGCTGCGGCGGGGTGCCCGGCTGGGGGCCGCGGCTGCAGGCTCCGACTTGGCGGTCCAAGGGCGGGATTTGTTAAAGCTCGGTTTCCGGTAGTGCGGGGCCTCCGGCTCTGCTCCTGCGGGAAGGGGATCACGCATCTGCCGCGAGACCGGCTGGGGCGGGCCGGATTTGACGCGCCTGTCGCCGCCGTAGCCGCCGCCGTCACGGCGTCCGCGTCCGCCGCCATCGCTGGAATAGGAGCGCTGGTTGGAGCGGCCGCCTTCATTGTCGTCACTCGCACCCTGGCCTCCGGAGCTGGTGGACTTTTTGGGAGTGAGCAGATGCAGCAAGGCGGAGATCACCTGGTCAGGGGCGGTCCCATTTTCGAGGAGGGATTGGGTCGCCGCCTTGTGTGCGGGGAAACTCCCCTCTGCGATGAGCAGTTTGACGCGGTTGACGAGCACCTCCGTGCGCTTGAGGGCCGCCTCGGCTGCCGTGGGCAGTTTTTCGCGCCGCACCCTGATGCGGGTGAGCCGGGCGATGCGTTCGAGCATGAAGACTTCTCGAGGCGTGGTGAAGGAGATGGCAAGTCCGCTGCGCCCTGCGCGCCCTGTCCGCCCGATCCGGTGCACGTAGTCTTCCGGGTCGCGGGGAAGATCGTAGTTGAGAACGACTTCGATGTCGTCGACGTCGATCCCGCGCGCGGCCACATCTGTGGCGATGAGAAATTCGATTTTCCGCTCGCGGAACTTGCGCATGACGCGCTCGCGTTGGGCCTGGGAGATGTCGCCGTGGAGTCGGTCGACCTGGTAGCCTTCCGCCGCGAGGTGCTCCGCCACGCCGTCCACCGCGTTTTTGGTGGAACAGAAGATGATTCCAAAGCGCAACTGGGTCGCCTCCAGCACCCTGCAAAGCGCCCCGACGCGGGAGCCGTGGCCGACTTCGTAGTAGGTCTGGTCAATGTCGGGAGCCGCTTCGGCGCGGGTCTCAAGACGCACCCAAGTTGGATCACTCGTGTAGCGCTTGATGAGCTTCTCCACGTCGCCCGGCATGGTTGCCGAGAAGAAGGCCGTTTGCCGCTTCTCCGGCGCCTGCTGGAGAATTGTGGCGATGTCGTCGCGGAAACCCATGTCGAGCATCCGGTCGGCTTCGTCGAGGATGATCATTTTGAGCGAGCCCAGGCGCAGGGAGCCCCTTTCGAGGTGGTCCATGACGCGTCCGGGAGTGCCCGCGATGATTTGCGCCCCGTCTTCCAGACCGCGGAACTGGGTGCCGTAGGAGGCGCCCCCGTAAACCGCGAGTTCTTTGACCCCCTGTTTAAAGGCGCTCAGTTTTGCGACCTCTCCGGCCACCTGCATTGCCAGTTCGCGGGTCGGGCACAGGATCAAAACTTGCGGGGCGCGTACGCGCGCATCCACGCATTCGACTGCGGGGATGGCAAAAGCGGCGGTTTTTCCAGAACCGGTGCGGGAAAGTCCGGCGACGTCCTTGCCGGCAAGGAGGGCGGGAATGGTGGCAGTTTGGATGGCGGAAGCCTGTTCGAAACCCATTTGTTCGACGGCCTTCAAAAGTTCTGGCGAAAGGCCGAGGTCACGAAAGGAAGCAGATTGCATCGTTCCTTGTCGCACACCCCTGTTCCAATTGCGATCCCTTTCGCGCCGGAGGCCGGGCCACACACGCTTGGCCTGCGGAAGCGCGAACCTTCCAAAGGCCGTTCTGCGCGTTGAACGGCCTTGGGATGGTAAGGAAACAGAGGCGAGCGCAAGCAGCCGGGCGAGGGGGCGCAAGGGCAGCGCACTTCCGTCGGAAAATTCTGCCGCTTCAGCGCAGGGACCGAGACCCTGACCGTGAGTCAGAGCCCGGCTGCCTAGTGGACTGGAGGTCGCGGCTGGCTGGGAGGCGGGAGGGGCGGTGCGCTGCGGGCGTTCAGCAGGGTGAGAATCGTCTGCTGGTTGAGGTACCAGTCGCGCAGGGTGCGGGAGAGGGACGACTCCTTGAATTCGCGGAAGTTTTGCACGTTCAACGCGGCGTCGACGTTTTCACGCAGCAGCTTGGCGATGTCCGCCCTAGGCTCGGCGCACCAGTTCCGGAAGGAGCCCGAACTGTCGGAGAGCATGCGCGCGGCGGCGGAGCGCGCCTCCATGTCGAACCGGAAGTCGGCCACCTCGACAGTGGCCTTGTCGACCTTGCCCTTGTGACGGCGCTCCTCGCTGCGCGCCAGGACAACCTCGCGGGCGACGTCAATGATGCGCCGCTCCAGCTTGGCGACCACATCCTCCTCGGAGACCTCCTCGAGCGCCTGTACGCCCAGGTCGCGCCGCGCCAGCTCCAGCTTTTGGCAGAACCGCTTGAGGGCGCCCTTTTCCAGTTCTTCAAAAAAGGCCTTTCCGCGGCGCAAGATCAACTCCTTATCCTCCTTGGAGAAGGACGCCGGTTGCTCGTCCAGGCCTTTGAAATTGGTGTATTCGGGGCTTTCGAGCAGGCGGGCCAGCCGGTCGGTGAGCTTCTTTGCATCGATCTTTTCGACCGTTTCCACTCCGGCAGGCTCGCCCTTGAGCTCGAGCTTCAACTCAAGCGGCAGGTAAGCAAACAGAGCCCGGTCGACTCCCCCGAGCTTGTCGATCTGGGCATTGAGTGCGCCCAGGTGTTTGCGAAGCACCTCCTTTTGGTTGAGGGGGCCTACGAAGGGGAAGTTCTGTTCGACCCGCAGCGAGCGGCGGCCGGCCCTGAACCAGGAAAGCAGCCTGCCGTAGGCGTCCGAAAGTCGGGTCAGCGAGCGGTCGGGATCGAGGTTGAGTTGGTCCAGGGGGCGCTTGTCCCGCGGGTCCCGCGGGGCCTTTGCTGCGATAAACTGTTCGATCAGGCTGTTGGGGAGGTTTTTGAGCTCCTCTCCAATCGCCGCGTAGGCGGAGACCACGGGTTCAACCCCGGAGTCAAAGCGCTCCACGTCTCCGTATTTTTCCACGTCCTGGTCCGTGGCAAAGAGCATGCGCTTGTCCGCCACCTCGTTGGAGTTGGCGTACCCCCAGCGGATCGCGGCAAGGTCGTAGGGAAGGACTTCGGTGGTTTTGCGGATCTTCCAACCGGCGTAGACGGAGGCGCGCAAGTCAATGTAGTCCATCACCGAAGTGGAGGGGATCCGGTCGGCGAGCAGTTTGGTTTGGTCATCGGCAATGTAGGCCTTAAACCAGTAGGCTAACTCCTTGTGGGAGAGGGTGTTGCCAAGGCTGCCAGCGAAGTTGTGGCGCAGGCCGAGCATGTGGCCGACCTCGTGGGCGACCACCTCGCGCAGGTAGTCGCCGGCGAGGCGTTTTGCAGCCTCGTCGTCCAGCCGGGGATCGGCCAGGGCGGCCTCCAGTCCGGCGGAAAAGCTTTCCGCAAACTCAGCGGGGTCGGTTTCGCAGGCGCGGGCGTTGGCGAAGAGCGGGGCGTGACCGGGGGAGGAAGGGGTGGAGGGGCCGGCCGGTTCGCCGCCGATTGCGGGCTTGGGGGCGGTTGGCTTGGGTTCGGCCGCGACCGTGCGCAGGCTGCGCAAAAGGGCGCGGGCGCGGGCGCGTCCGTTGATGGCGAAGGTGCTGGTGAGGTAGGTCTGGCCGTGCTGCGAGGCGCCGGTGCGCGGGTCCAGGATGACGTCGGCGTAGGCAAAGCCCGCCGTGTCCCAGGGGACCCATTGGATGAGGTTGAGCCGGGCGTCCGGTGCGGTGAGGCCTTCGGGAGCCTTCTGCGCTTTTAGCACTTCGCGGCCGAAGGCCCTGTTCCAGTATAGGATGCCGTCGCGCACGGCGCTTTCGTATTCGGCTGGGGTGTTGGCCGAGTAATGGATGAC